>NZ_BAAGZJ010000045.1:0-60050 GCF_054778635.1 Nocardiopsis nanhaiensis | reverse complement strand
CCTCGCAAGCTCGGCAGCATCGCACAGCGGGGGCCCGCCCGGGTTTGGCTGTCGACTGAGAGATGCGCAGTGACAGTGCCGCTGGGGCGACGCGCAGCAGGGTATGTGTCCGCTGAACATGCCCTAGCTGTGGTCCTGATCGCCAGGGAACCGGTCGTCGGCCATGATGTGATGCGTCTGCCGCAGCACCGCGATCTGCGCCGGGTTGTACAGATCAGACATGGTCTGCGCCATGGTGAGGATCGCGTCCCGCTCCTTGCCGAGGGCGAAGGGGACAGGGTCCCGGGCTGAGGGGTACTCCTCATGAATGGAGCGGAGGACGAGCGCGAGGCGCTCCGCGAGATCGCGTACGGTGGCGTCGTCGGCGTCCTGGGGCAGACCGTTGAACTCGGCGTCCATCTCCTGATGGCTCTCGGACATGTCCCGCATGTCGTCGATGACCTCGTCGCCGAAGAGCTGGGACGAGACCATGATCATCGCCCGGTCCGCGCCGGACAGGGCCGACGCCACCGCCTCGAACCCCTGCGGGACGTCCGCCGACGCGTCATGGCGCAGGAGGTCCGCGAGTTCCGCGCGAATGGCCTGCTGCCGCTCGATCGAGGCGGCGAGCTCGGAGTCGAGTGTGCGCACCGTTTCGGCGAAACCGTCGTCCCGCCCGTCCAGCGTGGCGATCTGCGCCAGCGACATCCCGAGATCCCGCAGTCGCCTGATCTGCAGCAGCCTCACCAGGTGACGCGTCGCGTAGAGCTTGTAGCCGTTGAAGGCCCGCTCGGGCTCTTCGAGCAGGTTGATGGCGTGGTAGTGCCGGATGGTCTTGATGGTCGTGCCCGAGAGTTCGGCGAGTTCACGGGTGCTCCAAGCCATCAGAGGTGGCAGTACGTGCTCGGCATGACCTCATTCTCCGCGATCTGCCAGCGGAACGGCAACGTGGGCAACCGGTCGGCGCGGCCGCGCGGTAGGGACCCGGCGAACGCGGTGTGGGTGCGCGTTTGACTATGCCCTAGGGGCATCGTTTGGAATGCGGGTGTCCGGGACGTGCTGGGATACACCGACCTCGTCGTGGTACTCACCGTCCTCTCTCACGACCGACTCGAAGGTGTACGCACATGACCAACGTGGCTCACGGAACCCGGCCCCGTCGCATCGAGGCCGAGGAGTTCTTCGCCGATCCCGCCTTCACCCAACCGACTATCTCGCCGGACGGGACGCGGATGGCCTACCTCGCCCCGGCGTACGGACGACGCAACGTCTGGGTGCGCGGGATCTCGGAGGAGCACGACGCGGCCCTCTGCGTCACCCAGGACGCCAGGCGCGGCATCATGACGTACTTCTGGGCCGATGACCCGCGATGGTTGCTGTACCTGCAGGACACCGACGGCAACGAGGACTGGCACCTGTACCGGGTGGACCTCGAGGACCCGGGGGCGCCGGTCCTCGACCTCACCCCGTTGCCGCCCGGCTCCAGGGTGTTCACCGCCGAGTTGCTCCCTTCATGGCCGGGGAACGTGCTCGTGACGATGAACAAGCGGCCCGAGGCGCTTGACATGTTCCGGATCGACGTGGCCACGGGAGAGACGACCCTGTATCACGAGCAGTCTGAGCCCACGGAGAGCGTGCTGCTGGACCACGACGGCGAACCGGCGTTCTCCTCCCGCCTCACCGGGGACGGCACGATCGAGTTCTCGGCAATCGATCGCGTGTCGGGAGAGCACAGGCTGCTGAAGCGGATGGGGGGAGCCGAGTACCCGTTGGAGGTCCAACCGCAGTTGGTGACCCCGGACGGCGAGGGACTGGTCGTCGGTGCCTACCTCGACTCGGACGACCTGCAGCTGGTGCGCATCGATCGCGCGACCGGTTCGACGAGCGTCGTCGCCGCGCAGGAGGGTCGGAGTCTGGACACCATGGGCACCCTGGCCCCGGGTGTGCTGCCGCCGCCGGTGTTCACCCGTCGCCGCACCGGCGAGATCCTCGCCGCCCGGTTCGTGGGGCGGCGCCCGCGCATCGAGGTGCTCGACGAGCACTTCGCCGAGGTCTACGCGGAGCTGTCGGCGCTGTCTGACGGTGTCCTGGGCAGGCTGTCGTCGGACGACTCGGGGCAGCGGTGGATCGCCACCTTCGTCCATGACCGGGACCCCGCTGTCACCTGGTACTACGACCACGCCACCGGCCGGAGCCGCCGCCTGTTCCGGTCGTACCCGCACCTGGACCCCGCAGATCTGGCTCCGATGCGGGCGGTCGAGCTCGTCGCGCGCGACGGGCTGCCGCTGCACGGGTTTCTCACCCTTCCCGTCGGTCTGGCCCCAGAGAAGCTGCCGCTCGTGCTGGTCGTGCACGGAGGTCCGTGGACGCACGACACCTGGGGCTACAGCGCTCAGGCGCAGTTCCTGGCCAACCGCGGCTACGCGGTGCTGCAGGTGAACTTCCGAGGCTCCACCGGGTACGGTCGGCAGCACACGGTCGCCGGGATCGGCGAGTTCGCCGGTGCGATGCAGGACGACCTGCTCGACGCCGTCTCGTGGGCGATCGATCAGGGCTACGCCGATCCGGACCGGATCGGCATCTTGGGCGCCTCCTACGGGGGCTATGCGGTCTTGGTAGGCGTCACGTCCACCCCCGACCGCTTCGCGGCGGCTGTCGATCTCGTCGGGATCGCGGATCTGGCGAGTTTCATGCGCAGCCTGCCGCAGTACGCGCGTCCGTACCTGATGAACAATTGGTTCGCGTACGTGGGCGACCCCGACGACCCCGCCGAGGAGGCCGACATGCTGGCGCGGTCGCCGATCAGCCGGGTCGACAGGATCACCACGCCGTTGCTGGTCGCCCATGGCGCCAACGACGCCCGCGTCATGCGCTCCGAGTCCGACAGCATCGTCGACTCGCTGGGCGACCGCGGGGTCCCCGTCGGATACCTCGTCGCCGAAGACGAGGGACACGGCTTCTCCAACCCCGAGAACGAGATCCGCTTCCAACGCGCGGTCGAGGAGCACTTCGCCGAGCACCTGGGCGGCACCGCACGGGCGTCCGAGGAAAGGGGCAGCGCCGACTTCTGCGGATGATCTTCGTGACAGCGTGGAAACTATCCGTATTGGTCACCGTGGTCATGGCGGTGGTTGACTACTGCCCGTGCGCCACCCCTCGCCGTGGATGGGAAAGTGCCCCGGAACGCAGGGGACGCCAGGTGATGCCGTCGAAGCCGTGGGCGGCGTGGTGCAGGTGGGGGGAGGGCTTCGTCTCGGCTACACTGTCAAAGAACCTACCTTTGTGAATGCGGCCAAACTGGCACGAAATCAAACACTTCTCGTCCTCGTCAAAGCACTGTGCGTCCGTGGGGGAATCACCATAGGTCACTGATGGGAAACGATCGAGGAAATTCACGAGGCATGTGCGTTTGAGGTATCGCGCCAGCGGTGTTGCTTGCGCTAATGTTCCCTGTGTTTCCCGCTGTGTCGCGCGCGGGAGCCTCCACGTCTCGCCATGGAAGCCTTTGACCTGCTGTGTCATCGGCTTGGGTTGGTGTGGGCTCCTGAGGCGGCGTGGTCGGAACGCTCCAGGGTCAACGTTGACTAAGATCAGGACGAGAAACATGAGCGAAACGCTCGCGGGGGAATCGCAGGCCTTCTTCGGCCGGTGGCGCAAGTCCCATTACTCCTACGACATCGGGACCTGCTGTGAGGTGCTCAACCTGACGTCGGGAGAATCGTTTTTCCGGGACTCGGTACACCCCGAGGACGCGCAGCTGAAGTTCGACAATCTTGAGTGGACTACCTTTCTCGCGGTTTCCAAGGGAAGTCTCTGAGGATTCCTCACAGGGCTGCCAGTGGGAACACGTCACAGTCCTGTCGCGTGAACGAGGACATGGAAACAGTCAGAGGGTGTTCGGTGCTGTAGCGCCGGGCGAACACCTCGCGTAGGCTCGCCCATTCCTCGCTCACGTCTTCGCCTCCGGCACGTCGGCTGACCAGGTGGTTCCGGCGTGCCGCCAACAGGAACGGATGGTCGGCGGGCAGCTGGTGACGGCAGTCCGCCTCCGTCAGTGAATCCAGCTCGCGTGCCTCGTGGAACCGGTCCAAGTGGTACAGGTCGGTGGACACATTCAGCGCGGCGGAAAGACTGATGAAGGAGCCGGGCCCGTAGATCCGGAGCATCCGTTCCAGTCCTTCCTGGTCCAGCTTCAGCGCCTCGGTGTACCGGCCTGCGGCGCGCATGACTATGGCCATGCTGAGCCGGGCCGTCGCCGGGAACGGGTGTTCTATCGGGTAACGCTCGTCCACCGGACGCGCCAGCCGGTCCACCTCCAGGACCGCTTCCGCCATCCTGTCCGCAGCCACCAGGGTCACCATGTGGATGATTCGGCAGTACAGCACCTGCCGAACCGTTGACGGGTGTTTGCGCAGGTAAAGAGCTCGGGCGCGTTCGGACAACTCCAGGGCCCGTTCCGTGTCACCGAGCCTGCGGTGGACCACGGAGAGGATCATCATGGCCTGGAGGGCGTGCGGGCTGTCGGGTTCGGCGGCGACGGCGAAGCGCTCCATGCACTCCTCGATCCGTTCCCTCGCCTCGACCAGTCGGCCCAGCATGATCAGGTTCAGGCCGACGGACACGCCGGTGCGCAGGGTCTGGACGTTGTCGGCGCCCAGCAGGGACCGGCGTCCTTCCAGGGTGTGCAGGTCGAGGGCGAGCGCCTCCTCGAACCGGCCCTGCTCCTGGAGGTTCTGCCGGTAGTCGTGCGCGGCCTCCAGGGTCTGCGGGCCGGACTCGGTGTGCTGCCGGGTGCGGTGGTCCAGGATCCGCCGGAAGTTCCGGCCGGCCTCCTCGAACCGGGCCAGGCCGCTCAGAGCGATGGCGACCGCCCGGAGGGACTCCATGGAGGCGTCGCTGTCGGGCCCCTCCCGGTCCACTTGCTCTGCGTGGATCTCCTGGGCCTCGGCGAGCGCGCTCACGTACTCACCGTGGACACGCCGGATCTTGTTGCGCCGCAGCCGGGCGTGCAGGAGCAGATTGGGGTCGTCGGTCCAGGCGTTGGCCGCTTGGCCGGTGAGGCTGGTGGCACTGGTGTGGTTGCCGACCTCGGTGAGGAAGTCGATGACGTTGAGAATCGTGGCACGGACCTGCGGGTCCCGGCTGGACCAGGCCTGCGACGCCTTCACGTGCGCGTACAGCAGCAGGTACGTGGTGCGGTGTGCCGGGTCGGTGGGCCCCGACGGGTCGTTCTGGGCCAGAATCAGGTGGGCCATGTTGCGGTAGCGCGCCCGCTCCTCCAGGGACAGCGAGTCGCGGACCACGGCCTGGAACAGTTCGTGCAGCTGGAAGGTGTCCCGCTCGTGGTCGAAGTAGGCCAGGTCGTGCCGGTTCATGTACTCCAGGACCCGCCCGAGCCGGTCATCGTCGCCCAAGGGGTGCGGCCGTTCCGGGGCGGGATCCGGCCCGTGCGTCCGGGAGAACAGGGTGCGGGGGAGCGGCCTCGGTGCGAAGAAGGCGCAGAGCCGGATGAGCTCCAGCACCATGGGACCGGTCTCGCGCTCGTCGGCGCCCTTCGCCAGGTGCTCGGACTGGATACCCCAGGCCACCCGCAGCGGGGCGGTGTGGTCGTCGTCCGCCCCCATGTACCAGACGATCTCGTCGTAGCGCTCCTGGAAGAGCTCCAGGTAGTCGTGGGTGGACATGCTGGACTCCCGGAGGAACGCACCGACCTGGCCGAGCACGAGGGGAAGGTGCTCGAGCAGTTCGGCGAGGTGTTCCCCGTGGCCCGGCGTGCTCAGCCGCTCGGGGCACACCCTGCGCAGCAGGGACAGGCTCTCGGCGTTGGTCAGCCGGGGGACGACCTGCCCGTCGAACCTGCGGCCGGTCGGGTTCCGGGGCTGCCACCGGTGGTCCCGGGAGGTGACGAGGATGCGTCCCCCGCCGTCGGGGAAGTAGTCGACGGCCAGGGTCTCCACGTCCGCGACGTCGTCGAAGACCAGCAGCCAGTTGCCGAGCGCGGGGTCTTCGGCGAGCGCCCGGCACACGGTGTGGACTGTGCGGGGAACGTGTTCGTAGGAGACCGGCAGCCCTATGTGCTCCGCCAGGCGAAGGTAGGCGCGGTGCGTGTCGATGTCGGTGGCCGCGGGGATCCACCAGATGAGGTCGTAGTGCCCGGCGTAGCGGTGCGCGTACTCCGCGGCGATGTGGCTCTTGCCGACACCGCTTCCGCCGCCGATCAGGAAGCGGGATCCGGCACGGGAGCCGAGGACGTCGTGAATCTGTTCCAGGATGACCTCGCGCCCGGTGAAGTTCGGGTTGGCGCGGGGAACCCCGCCGATCACCGGAAGGCGTGCTGGGTCCCTCCGGAGGGGACGGCTGGCTCCGGTCGTCATCGGTCCACCAGCTTTCTCGTGTGGCGGTGAGGTTGGACCCGGGTCCGCGGGCCCTGACGGAAGACCGTTTACCTGAGACTCTCGGACGGTCGTGAGCTGCGCACGGTGGAGTGGACGGCCGGGCGGGGCCGCGGGGAGGAGCCGCCGCTGCTCAGGGCGGGTGCCTGCCGCAGGTGTGCTGCGGGCGGAGACCGGCGGTGCGGGGGCGTGCGGGAACCTCGCGCGGGATCCGACGGCCGCGCGGTGGGAAGAGCGGGCGCGAGCGCCGCGGCACCGGTGCGTTCATGGTGTTGTTCCCATGCCTCGGGTGTCCTTCCCCAGGGGAGGGAGGATCGAGTTTTCCGCGGGCGGCGCACGGGGCCGACTACGGGTGTTTTAAGGCTAGGTTCTGCCGCCGCGCCGTGTCGATAGTCGTCCACTGCCTGTGGAGACACGGATACGCGACCGTTGCCGAAGTGCGTGCCAGGTGGGGAGGAAATGGTCCCTGTGGCTGGTGGGGAGTCCGGGACTCAGTCCTCGGCCGGTTCCGGACGGTCCGGCTCGTAGTTGCGCGTCATCATCGAGTTGCACTTCGTGCACAGGTGTCGGGCCGACCCGGGTGACGAGGGCCGCCAGTCGTGTTCCCCGCGGGGACAGATCCCCGAAGGTCCGATGCTGCGGGCTCCGATGGCGGCGGGCTGAGCGTCCATGCGGCAACGGTAGCCGTCGGCACCCCGTCCCCACCACCCGCGGGCCCACCGCCCACTGGCCCGCCGTTCCGAAACAGCCCGAAACGGAGGATCGGACTTTTCCCGGCGAGTCGGCCGAACACGCCCTAAGCTGGCCCCGTGGTTTCAGCCAGCGACCCCGCGGCCGAGGCGGTCTTCCGTCCGGTCCGGGCGGGCAACGCCCTGGAGGTGACGGTCGAGCGCCTGATGTGCGCCATCAGGCTCGGTGTCGTCCCTGCGGGCGCCCGCTTCCCGGCCGAACGCGACCTGGCCCGCCGCCTGGGCGTCAGCCGTATCACCCTGCGCGAGGCGATCCGTGTCCTGCAGCGCCGGGGCTACGTCGTATCCCGGCGCGGCCGCCGCGGCGGCACCTTCGTCTCCGACGTCCCGCAACGCCCCACGCCCGAGGAGGCGCGGCGCGATCTCACCGCCAACGGGACAGCCCTCGAGGACCTGCTCGCCTACCGGCGCGGTCTGGAGACGGGAGCGGTGGTCCGACTGGCCGAGACCGGACTCACCGGTGAGCAGGAGGCCCTGCTGGGCCAGCGCGTGGACACGGCCGCCGACGCCTGTCCCGCCGACTACCGGCGCTGCGACACCGTCCTGCACATCACCTTGGCCCAGCTGACGGGGTCGGCGCAGATGGCCGCCGCCCTCACGGACGTGCGGATGCGGATCAACCGGCTCATGGACGCCGTACCCCTGCCCGAAGTCGGATTCGGGGCGAGTAACGCGCAGCACCGGGAGATCGTCCGGGCGGTCCGGGAACGCGACCCCGAGGCGGCACGGCACGCCCTGGGCGCACACCTGGCCGCCGCGGAGGGCCGGCTGAGGCTCCTGATCGGCTGACCCCGCCGACTGGCTCGGCCGTTCGGCGAGCGCAGCCCTCGGGGAGTGGCAGTCACCCGGTATGTGGGGCGGCCATCCGATCACGGGACCCCGCGTATGTCCGATCTGACAAACGGTGATCTCCTGCGATGGCCAAGCGAACAATCATGCCTGGTCAAAGAATCGGTAAGGTCTCGAACCGGTGTTGTTCCGCACACAGGGCATTGTGGTCGGGGCTACTTGCGGTGATGATCTCGAACAAATGCCGTCGAACGCGCGTATGGGTACATGCCGCGCGTGACATCAGGAAGGAGGGAGACGGGTGAACGATTCCTTGATCGCGTCAGTCGCCACCTTCGGCGTATACCTGGCCGCCATGGTGGCCATCGGCCTCTGGGCCTATCGGCGGACCGCCTCGCAGGCCGACTTCGTACTCGGCGGGCGGCAGCTCAACAGCTGGGTCGCCGGACTGAGCGCCAACGCCAGTGACTTCAGCGGGTGGCTGCTTCTCGGCCTGCCGGGCGCCATCTACGTCTCCGGTCTGGGCGAGGCCTGGATCGCCGTCGGTCTGGCTGCGGGTTTCGCGGGCAGCTGGATACTCATCGCCCCGCGTCTTCGCGTCTACACCGAGCGGGTGACCGACTCCCGCTCCGGCGGCGAGTCCGACTCGTTGACGCTGTCCTCCTTCCTCGAGAACCGCTTCAACGACGGAACCCGCTCCCTGCGCGCGGTCTCAGCTGTTCTCATCATCGTCTTCTACTTCTTCTACG
Organism: Nocardiopsis nanhaiensis; assembly: GCF_054778635.1. Classification (NCBI taxonomy): domain Bacteria; kingdom Bacillati; phylum Actinomycetota; class Actinomycetes; order Streptosporangiales; family Nocardiopsidaceae; genus Nocardiopsis; species Nocardiopsis nanhaiensis. The sequence goes on along the minus strand of NZ_BAAGZJ010000045.1, from coordinate 51,392 downwards.
TCGCGTCCGGTCTCGTCGCGATGGCGCACCTCTTCGACCAGGTCTTCGACCTGGACCCGGCCCCCGCCATCCTCCTCGGCGTGGGCATCGTCGTGGTCTACACGGTCCTCGGCGGGTTCCTCGCGGTCTCCTACACGGATGTGCTCCAGGCCGTCATGATGTGGGCCGCCCTACTGGTCGTCCCGGTCATGGCCATCATCCTGCTCGGTGGCTTCGGCGGAGTGACCGAGGAGATTACGGCGAAGGGCGAAGGACTGCTGTCCGCCTTGGGGGGCACGTCCTTGGACGGCGACGCCGGGGCCTGGCTCTCCACCGAAACCATCGGCTGGGTCGTCGTCGTCTCCGGTCTGGCATGGGGCTTCGGTTACTTCGGGCAGCCGCACATCCTCGCCCGGTTCATGGGTATCCGGTCGGTGAAGGACATCCCCAAAGCGGGGGTCATCAGTGTCGCCTGGGCCGTCACCGCGATGTCCCTGGCAGTCCTGGTCGGCTTCGTCGGCATCGCCTACTTCGACACTCCGCTCAGTGACCCGGAGCAGGTCTTCCCACGCCTGATCGAGGCACTCACCCATCCGCTCGTCGCCGGCCTCCTCCTGGCCGCCATCCTCGCCGCGGTGATGAGCACGGCCGACTCCCAGTTGTTGGTCGCCGCCTCGGCGCTCACGGAGGACGGCTACAAGGCCTTCGTGAACAAGGACGCGTCGCCCCAGTTCCTGCTCTGGATCAGCCGTGGCACCGTGATCGCCGTGGCCGCTGTCGCGGCCGGTGTAGCCCTCTGGGGAGAGCAGTCGGTCATGGATCTGGTCGGCTACGCCTGGGCGGGCTTCGGCGCGGGCTTCGGCCCCATCCTGCTGCTGGCGCTGTTCTGGAAGCGTATGACCTGGGTCGGTGCACTCGCGGGCATGGTCGTCGGCGGTGCCACCGCCATCATCTGGGACATCGTCGACTCCGCTTATCTTGAGACGGGCCTGTTCGCCATGGTCCCCGCGGTCGTCCTCAGCTTCGCCGCGATCTTCGCCCTCAACGGCCTGGGCAGGGTCAGCTCCCGGATGGAGCAGGACTTCGACCGCATGGAGGCCGAGGTCAAGGCCGGTGGCCGGGACGAGGAGGCCAACCCCGCGACCTGACCCCCGCGCCGAGAAGGGCACCTGGCCCACCTCGGTAGCGGACCACAGGCCCTGTAACGAACGGCTTCCGGGCCCGTGTCGCGTGCGGCACGGGCCGTTCGCGCTCTGGCGCCGGCACTGCCCCGAACGGTAGAACGGTGACATGTCGTCACTGACGGAACACCCGGCAGCCTGGACCCGTACCGACGTCCCCGAAGGGTTGGGGCTCGGCACGCTGCTTCCCGAGCCCGGCGGCCACAGGCTGGAGGCGGGGGAGACCGTGGTGGTGGGGGAGGAACGCTTCTTCACGCGCTTCACCGTCCGCACGGACCTGGCGTGGACGACCCGGAAGGTCCGCGCCGAGGTGCTCTCCGCTTCAGGGCTGGAGTCGGTCACCCTTCAGGCCAGGGGCGGCCACTGGTCCGACGCGGACGGCCGGCCCCTGGCCGAGCTGGTCGGCTGCCTCGACGTCGACGTCGCCGCCACCCCCCTCACGAACACCCTCCCGATCCGCCGCCTCGGGTTGCGGCCCGGTGAGTACCGGGACATCGCGGTGGCGTGGATCGACATCCCCTCCCTGCGGATCCGCCGCGTCCGCCAGCGGTACACCCGGCACCCCGCCGAGGGCGGACTGGAGCGCTACACCTACCGGGACCCCCTCCACGGTGAGTACCGGATGTCCGTGGACGGCGAGGGGCTCGTGGTGGACTACGAACGGTTCGCCCGGCGCCTGCGCCCGGACGCCTGACCCCGCTGCCCGCCCCTACGCGCACTCCGCCGGGCTCCTCCGTGCCCGCTCCGATCCGGGTAGTCTGGCGCCCTCCCGCGTAGGTCGAAAACGGGGGAGCCGGAACCATAGGCAGGGAGCGCACGTGACCGAGACCGAGCTCAGCCAGGAGCGCCGCGAGATCATCCGCGACCTCGAAGTCCCTGAGTACTTCGACATCGGATCCGAGATCGAGCGCCGCGTAGCGTTCCTTGCCGAGAGACTCACCACCACCGGTGCCCGTGCCCTGGTCCTGGGAGTCAGCGGCGGTGTGGACTCGCTCACAGCCGGTCGGCTGTGCCGCCTCGCCGTCGACCGGGCCCGCGCGTCCGGGCACGACGCCGAATTCGTTGCCATGCGCCTGCCCTACGGGGCGCAGAAGGACGAGGAGGACGCGGCCCGGTCCGTGGAGTTCACCGCCCCCGACCGCTGCCTGACCGTGGACGTCCGTGCGGCCACCGACGCCATGGCCGCCTCGCTCACGGCCTCGGGCATGACCTACACCGACGCCGCCGCGGAGGACTTCGTGGTCGGCAACGTCAAGGCCCGGCAGCGGATGATCGCCCAGTACGCGGTCGCGGGCGGGCTCCGCGGCCTCGTTGTCGGTACCGACCACGCCGCTGAGGCGGCCACCGGCTTCTTCACCAAGTACGGTGACGGCGGGGCCGATCTGGTGCCGCTGACCGGTCTGACCAAGCGCCGGGTGCGCGCGATCGCCGCTGAGGCGGGTGCACCGGACGCCCTGGTGAACAAGGTGCCGACGGCCGATCTCGAGTCGCTCACACCGCAGAAGCCCGACGAGGAGGCCCTGGGGCTCACCTATGATCAGATCGACGACTTCCTGGAGGGCCTCGAGGTCTCCGACCACGTGGCCCGGATCCTCGTCGACCGCTACCGCGCGACAGCACACAAGCGCGCACTCCCCACCGCTCCCTGACACCCACCAGGGCTTCGGTACCCCTCCATCCGCCCGCTTCCAGCAGGGAACGGTAGTGCTGGCACCACCTTCCACGGTTGGGCAGGCCGTCGGGCTGAGAGGGGCCCCAACGCCATAGCCGCCGCCCCGCCGGCGCGCCTAAGGTCGTTACCAACGACGCGTCACCGTCTCAGGATTCGCACCGGCAGGAGCCCGCATCAAGGGGCCCGCGCCGGGACGTGACGACACCCCCTGATTCCCGGTCGAACCGCGGCACCGCCATGTGCCAAGTGGACCCTGAGATTCGGGAAAGACCAAGGAGCGACCACGATGACACTGACCATCGGGCCGGACGGCGCGGCGAAGCGCTCGGGCGGCGTCACCCGCGCCACCGCACCGGTACGCGCCGTGTCCCTGCCCCAACCGGGCGCGGGGCGTGACCGCTTCCTCGACGTGCTGCGCCTGTTCGTCATGGTCCTGGTGGTCGTCCAGCACTGGTGGCTTCCGGTGCTGAGCGTGCAGTCCGAGGGAGACCTCGCGGCGAGCAGCGTCCTGAGCACACCGGGCGGCTTCGCTCTCACCTGGGTCTCGCAGGTGATGCCGCTGATCTTCTTCGTGGGCGGCGCGGCCAACCTGATCAGCTGGCGCGCGGCGTCGGCCCGGGGCGGGACAGCCACGGTCTGGTGGGCCAAGCGGCTCCGGCGGCTGGCTTGGCCGGTGGTGCCCCTGGCGGTGGTGTGGATCGTGGCCTGCCACCTGATGGCGCTGGGCGGCGCACCCGAGCAGCCCGTGCTGGTCGGCGCGGGTGCCGCGGGCATGGTGCTGTGGTTCCTTGCCGTCTACGTACTGCTGGTCGTGGCGACGCCGGTGCTGGTGGCCGCGCAGGACCGGTTCGGCTGGTGGGTTCCGGTCGGCCTGCTCGCCGGTGCCGTGGTCGTCGACCTGGCCAGGTTCGGGTTCGGTGTGGAGGCGTTCGGCTACCTGAACGTGGCCTTCGTCTGGCTGGCCGTGCACCAGCTGGGCTTCCGCTACGCGACGGGTGAGATCCGCGGTACCCACGCGCTGTGGATGGTCGGCGTCGGCGCGGTCACCGCCGTGGCCCTGGTCACGGCGGGCCCCTACTCGGTCAACATGACCGGCGTCTTCGCCGCCGAGACCTCGAACGTGTCCCCGCCGACCCTGGTGCTGGCGGCGCTGGGCGCCGTGCAGGTCGGCATCGCGATGCTGCTGCGTGACCGGATCGCCGCGTGGTCGGATCGCCCAAGCCCGGCGAGGATGCTGGACCGGGTCTCCCCGCAGCTGATGACGGTGTACCTCTGGCACATGCTGCCGATCAGCGTGGTCGCCGGTGCCCTGCTGTACGGGTTGGGTATCTACACCCCCGAGCCGATGACCGGCCTGTGGCTGCTGTGGGGCGTGCTCGGAGTGGCGGTCCTGCTCCCGTTGATCGTGCCCCTGGCCCACTGGGCCGTGCGTTTCGAGGACCCGCCGAAGGTCCTGAAGGGCGACCCGGGAATGCTGCGCGTGCTGGCCGCGGCCGCGCTGATCGGTGGCGGGCTGCTGGTCCTGACCGTGGCCGGGCTCGGTTTCGGCCCGGCGCCGGTCCTGGGCCTGGGGGCGGTGGTGTCGGGGCTGCTGCTCACCTCGGCCCCGCGCCCCTCCGCCCGGTCCAGGGCGGCCGTGCTCGTGGCCGACCGGGGCTGACCGCGGGGCTCGAGGCGCGGGCCCCGCGGTTGGGGCGAGCCTTTCCAACGGCCCATGATGACCGGGCGGTGAACGGCGGGTAGACCGGAAGAATGGACCCAAGAAGCATCGCTTTCGACCGGCGGGGCAGCGGCCGAACGGCCGTCCTCCTGCACGGGCTCGGTGACCGTCGGCAGTGCTGGCGTGCCGTGGTGCCCCGGCTGGCCGACGAATACGAGGTCGTCACCCTGGACCTGCCCGGGTTCGGGGCGTCGCCGGCCCCGGACCGCGAAGAGCCTTACGACGTGCACAGCCTCGTGCGGGTGGTCAGGGAGTTCTGCGCGTTCCACGGGTTCGAGCGCCCGCATCTCGTAGGTAACTCCCTGGGCGGCTCTATCGCCCTGGAACTCGGGGCGCAAGGCCTGGCCGGTTCGGTGACGGTGTTCTCCCCGGCCGGCTTCTCCGACAAGGTCGGGCGATGGGGGATCCGCGCGGTGGGTATGGCGGCCAACTTGGCCACGCGCGTCCCGATGCCGGTCAAGGAGCGGATCGCCGACACACCGCCGGCGCGGGCCGCGGCCCGGATCGCTCTGCGCGGGAACCCTTCCTCCCCCGAGGCCAAGGCCGCGCGGTTCAGCGTTCGGGAACTCGACCCAGGAGCACCCTTCGTGCGCCTGGTGTCGAAGGTCGCGGACTACGACTTCGCCCCGCGCCCGATCTCCTGCCCGGTCACGATCGCGTGGGGCGACCGCGACCGGACCCTCCTTCCGTCCAGCGCCGTCCACGCGCACCAGCGGGTGCCCAACGCGCGCATGGTGTCGCTCCTCGGTTCCGGACACATCCCGATGGCCGACGATCCGGGCACGGTCGCCGAGCACATCCGGTGGACCTGCCGCGCCGCCGACCGGGCGCCGCGCGTCACCGACGCGCTCGGCTCCGTCCCTCAGGAGGGGTGAGAGCCCGTCCGAGGCGACCGGTGGCACGGCTCACCCGAAGCCGCCGTCGGTGCTGATCACCTGTCCGGTGACCCAGCGGGCCTCGTCGGTGGCCAGCCAGGACAGGAGCCGGGCGGGGTCGTCGGTCTCACCCACGCGGCCGAGCATGAACATGGGGACCACGCGGTTCATGAGCTCCTCGTCGATGTACCCGGTCTGTACCGGGCCGGGGTTGACCGCGTTGACGGTGATGCCTTTCGGTCCCAGCTCGGCCGCGATGGTCGGGGTGATCTGGGCTAGTACCGCCTTGGCGGAGGCGTAGGCGACCTCGCCGGGCATGGGCCCGTTCATCTGTCCCGAGGTCAGGAAGAGCACCCGGCCGCCGGGGCGGCTGTCGTGCCGTTCGGCGAATGCCTTGGCCAGCAGGATCGGCGCGCGGGCGTCGACGGCCCAGTGCCCGTCCAGCATCTCGGGAGTGACCTCCGCCAGGGCGGCGTCGCCGCCGTTGCGGGCGTGGTTGGCGACCAGGATGTCCAGGTGGCCGAACTCGTCGACGGCGGCGGAAACGACCCGTTCCGGTTCTTCGGGGTCGGCCAGGTCGGCGCTGAGGTGGGCCACGCGCGCCTCCGGGGCACCGAGCGCCTCCCGCACCCCCTCGAGCACCCCGTCCAAGCCGTCGCTGCCCCAGGGCTGCTCGGCGTCGTGCGGCCGGTAGTGGTGGACCACCACGGAGGCCCCGTAGGCGGCGAGGCGTCGTGCTGTCGCGTAGCCGATCCCGCCTCGGCGGCTGGCCCCGGTGACGAGCGCGGTCCGGCCCCGCAGCGGCAGGGGGTCGCGGGCCAGCTCCTCGGGACTTCCCCCATTGGTGCCGGGGTGGCTCATGTCGATCGGCCTCTCGTGTCGGCCCCGGTTTCCAGCGGGGACGGGGTGGTTGAACGGGCTAGACGATGCCAGGAGGGTGTGGGGCGCGCACGTGGTTTTCCCTGCGCGGGGTGTCGGCAGGGGGCGGTGACGGAGAGCGCCGCGCGGTCTTTCCCGGGGTGGAGGGTGCGGGATAACGTTACGCGCGGAACAACTCCCCGAGGAGGCACTGGTTTGATCCCATCGACACATCCGGTTCCGGGCGACCCCGCGTGGCTGAAAGCGGAGGAGCGGCGCCTGGTGGACTTCGCCGCTGGTTCCGTCGTCCCCGACGGCTTCGCCTGGCTGGACGCCAAGGGCGGTGTGGAGACCGGCCGCACGACGGAGACCTGGATCACCGCGCGTATGACGCACGTGTTCTCCCTGGCGCACCTGCGCGGTGACGGGGGCGCCGGGGCCCTCGCCGACCACGGTCTGGCTGCCCTTTCCGGGCCGCTGCGCGACGCCGACCGGGGCGGATGGTTCGACGAGGTGCCAGAGGGAGGTAAGGCGACCGCTCTACGGGAGCGCTCCCAAAGGCTGCCGGACAAGTCCGCCTACCCGCATTCGTTCGTGGTCCTCGCCGCCTCCAGCGCCTCCCTCGCCGATAGGCCCGGTGCCCGGGAACTCCTCGATGAGGCCTTGGGCGTGGTCGAAGAGCGGTTCTGGGAGCGTTCGGCGGCCTGCGTCCGGGAGAGCTGGGACGCCGACTGGACCGTGACCGAGCCCTACCGGGGGGCCAACAGCGCCATGCACTGCGTGGAGGCCTTCCTCGCTGCGGCCGACGCCACCGGCGACACCCTCTGGACCCGCCGGGCCCTGGACATCACCGAACGCCTGATCCACGGGGTGGCCGCAGCCCACGACTGGCGCCTGCCGGAGCACTTCACCCCGGAGTGGGAGCCCGTCCCGGACTACAACAGGGAACGGCCGGACCACCCCTTCCGGCCCTTCGGCAGCACCACCGGCCACCTCCTGGAGTGGGCTCGGCTCCTGGTCCACCTCGAACTCGCCTTGGAACGTGCCGGGGAACAGGCGCCCGCCTGGCTGCTCACCGACGCCGAGCTCCTCTTCGCCAACGCCGTCCGCCGCGGCTGGCACGCCGACGGGGCCGAAGGGTTCGTCTACACCCTGGACTGGGAGGACCGGCCGGTCGTCCGCCAGCGCATGCACTGGGTCTCCGCCGAGGCCACTATGGCCGCGTGGACGCTGGCCCGGCGTACCGGGAACGGCGCCTACACGGAGCACTACGACCGATGGTGGTCCTACGCGGACCGGTTCCACGTGGACCGGGAACTCGGTAGCTGGCGCCACGAACTCGCCCCGGACAACAGCCCTTCGGGGGCGGTGTGGTCGGGCAAGCCGGACGTCTACCACGCTTACCAGGCCACGCTCCTGCCCCAGGTCGGGTTCTCGACCTCGATCGCGGCCCCCCTGCTGCCCGCGTCCCAGACCGGAGGAACGAAGTGAGCGACCAAGCACCCCGGCTCGTCGTGGTCGGGGAGAACGTGATGGACCTGCTGCCCACCCGGCACGGCCCCGACGTCCTACGGGCCGCGCCCGGAGGCGGTCCGGCCAACACGGCGGTGTCCGCCACCCGGCTCGGCCTGCCGACCCGCCTGCTCGCCCGGATCGGCTCCGACGGTTTCGGAGAGCTCATCCGGGACCGGCTCCTCGCCGAAGGGCTGGACCCTTCGGGCCTGGTCGCCGCGGGAGAACCGTCGGCGTTGGCCCTGGCGACGCTGGCCGCGGACGGTTCGGCCCGCTACGACTTCCGCATGGACGACGCCGCCGACTGGCGCTGGCTGCCGGGTGAGCTGCCGCACGCCCTGGAGCCCGAGGTCAAGGCCCTGCACGCGGCGTCGATCGCGCTGTTCCGGGAACCCGGGGCCGCCAAGATCGAGGCGATGCTGCGGCGCGAGCACAGTCGGAGGGAGGTGACCGTCACACTGGACCCCAATATCCGGGAGGACGTGATCGGCGAACCGGACACCGCTCGGGGGATGGCGCTGCGCCACGCCGCCCAGGCACACGTGGTCAAGGCCAGCGACGAGGACTTGGCCTACCTCTACCCCGGACTCTCACCGGAGGGTGCCGCGCACTCCCTCGCCGCACTCGGTCCGGCACTGGTCGTGGTCACCCGCGGCGGGGAGGGCTCGTTCGCCCTGTCCCACGGGGTAGCGGCCTCGGTCCCTGCCCCGGAGGCGGAGGTCGTCGACACCGTGGGTGCGGGGGACTCCTTCATGGGTGCCCTCCTGCGGAGGCTGGACCTGGACGGCCGCCTGGGGGACGCCCCGCGGGAGCGCCTGACGGGGCTCACTGAGGCCGACCTAGAGAACCTGCTGGCCTACGCGGCCGCCGCGGCCGCGTACACGGTCACCCGCGAGGGCGCCGACCCGCCCACGGAAGAGGAACTGCGCGCGCGGACCGCCGACCGCGGAACCTCCCCCGGAGCCGGCCGCAGTGCCGACCGGCAGGAGGAACGGGCCGGAAGCTAGCTTGGCCCTCGGCGGCAACGCCCTGAAGAGGCAGAGAAGCTCCCTCTTGAGCGAAATGCCGTCTTTGTCGGTTTCGCGGGTGAGGTGTTCCCCGCACGTTACGTCTTGATAACTGCGGGAGGGTGCGGAACCCGGATGTGAAGAGCTTCCACTGGCCGCCTGGCGAGTGAGTGGAGTCACATTCCGTGGCGCAGGAATCCCAGGTGAACACCGGGTTCCGCGGCCCTCCAGGGCACTCGCGGGGGCATCCGCAACCCCCGCCGAACCCCTCGCACGCGTACCCCGTGCGAGTCCGTGCGGGCATCGGTGAAACCACCAGTGTGCCCCCACAGACCTGCCGTAACGGGGCGGCGCTGTGAAACTGTGAGCTACATGACAGGCAGGTACACAGAGTCCCAGAGCACACGCCTCCGGGGCCGGGACGCTGAACAGCGGATCCTCGCCGACGCCCTAGGCGACGCGAGGTCCGCGCGCGGCGCGTCCGTACTCCTCTCGGGCGGCCCGGGCCGCGGGAAGAGCACCCTCCTCGAACACGCCCGTAACACCGCAAGTGGTTTCACCGTCCTCCACGTCGGCGGTGTCGCCGACGAAGCCGACTTCCCCCTCTCCGGACTCCACCGCCTCCTCCTCCCCGTGGAGTCCGTGGTCTCCCGGCTCCCCGAGGCCCGCAGGTCCCTTCTGCGCACCGCGCTCACCCAGGGCGGTGTCGCCGACGCCGACCGCTTCGCCCTCTACACCGCACTCCTCGAACTCCTCTCCCTCCTTGGTGCGGACCGGCCCCTCCTGCTCTGCGTGGACGACGCCGACCTGCTTGACGGCGCCTCCCTCGACGCACTGGCCTTCGTGGCCCGCCGCGTCACCGGTACCCCCGTAGCCGCGGTGTTCGCCGCGCGTGAGGGTCGCGGCAAACCCCGGGACCACCGGCGGGCCGAACCGGAGGACGGCTCTGAAGCCTCCCTCGTCCCCGGGGTGGCCGTGCACACCCTCCACCCGTTGGAGGACCGCGCGGTACACGACGTCCTCACCGACCGGGCCCCCGCCCATCTCGCCTCCGCGGTCCGCTCCGCACTGGTCCGTGCCGCCCACGGCAACCCCGCCGCGGTCCTCGGCTTCCTGGACGCCCTGACCACCGCGCAGGTCCAGGGCGAGCGGCCCCTCGCCGAGCCGCTGCCCCTCACCGTCCGCCTGCGCTCGGCCCTGCTCGCCCCCTACCGCGCACTGCCCGGGGACGCCCGTCACATCCTCCTGCTGAGCGCCCTCGCCGCGGACCACGGAACGCACCTCCTGCTCGACGCGGCGGGAGGTGCGGGCACGTCCCTGTCCGTGTCCACCTTGGAACCCGCAGAGGAGCGCGGCCTGGTGCGGGTGGACGGCGACGCCGTGGTCTTCACCGACCCGCTCCTGCGCGAGGCCATCATCCAGGGCACCCCCGCGGGCCGCCTGCGCGAGGCCCACCGAGCCCTGGCCGGGGTCACCGACCGCGAGTACTCACCGGTCGAGTTCGGCCGACACACCGCCTGCGGGGCCGATGCCCCCGACGAGGCGCTCGCCGACGACGTAGCGCAGGCCGCCCGGCGGGCCAAACGCTTGGAAGGGCCCCTCCCGGCCTCCCACACCAACGAGCGCGCCGCGGCGCTCACCCCCGACCAAGACGAGCGCACCTGCCGCCTCGCCACCGCTTCCTTCGAGGCCTATGTCGCGGGCGAGTCCGGGCGCGCCGCCCGCCTGCTGGAACGGGCCCGACCGCTTGCCGTCTCGGACCGCCGCCAGGCCACCGTCGCCCTTATCGAAGCCGAGTTCGAGATGCGCGACTCCAACGCGATCGACACGGCGGAGCGGCTCCTGGAGATCGGCAAGGACCTGATCCCGCACGACCGGAACCTCGCCCTGCGCGCGCTCGTCCGCTCCGCCGACAGCGCCTCGTTCGCCGGTGACCCGGTCCGCCACGGCCGGGCGTCAGAACTCGCCGTCCCCCTGGTCCGGCCGGACGACCCGGCCTCGATGCGGCTGATGGCGGCTTTCCTGGACGGGTGCACCATCTCCTTCCGGGGCGATTACGTGAACTCCACCCCGCTGCTGCGCGAAGCGGTCCGGTTGTCGCACGAGATGACCGCGCCATCGGAGATGGTGTGGGCGGGCATCTGCGGTCTACGGCTGGGTGACGCGCCCTATGTCCGCACCATCACCACGCGCGCAGTCGAGGCGGCCCGATACCGCGGCGAGCACGCCTTCGTCCCGTCGGCCCAGGCGTTCCTCGTCTTCTCCGAGTTCTGGAGCGGCCGCTTCCCGTCCGCGGCGGGCACCGCCCTGTCCGGCCTGCGCGCCTCCCGAGAGTCCGGCCAGTCCATCTGGGCCACCCAGAACCTGGCGTCGCTGGCGATGATCGCCGCGATCCAGGGCGACATCGACACCTGCCGTATCCGGGCGCGCGCGGTCACCGCCCAAGCGGGCGAGAACAGCCTCGGCCTGTCCTCGGCCCTGGCCGCCTGGGCGCTGGCCGTCCTGGAGCTCTCGCGCGGCAACGCGGCCGAGGCCTTCTTCCGGTTGCGCTCCCTGGTGCACGCCGGGCCCGGGCACGGCCACCCCACCATGCGCCTGCTCACCGCACCGCACTTCGTGGAGGCAGCTGTCCGCATGGGTGAGACCGAGTGGGCCAGCGCCTCCCTGGCCGGGTACCGCCGCTGGGCCGAGGCCGTGGACAGTCCGAGCACGCTGGCCCTGGCCGCGCGCGGGGACGGCCTCCTCGCCGGCGGAGACGAGGCGGCGGACCACTTCGAGACCGCGCTGGCCCTGCACCGGGCCTGCGGAGACGACGACGTCGAACACGCACGCACCCAGCTGCTCTTCGGCGCTTTCCTGCGGCGGGCCCGCCTACCCGGACGGGCCCGCGAGCACCTGTACAACGCGCTCGAGACCTTCGAGCGCTTCGGTGCCCGGCTGTGGGTCAGACAGACCCGTGCCGAGCTGCGCGCCATCGGTACCGCCGAGCGCAGCCCCGACCCCCCGTCCGAGGGCGAGCTGACCGCTCAGCAGCAGCAGATCGCCCGGCTGGTGGCGGAGGGTGCGACCAACCGAGAGGTGGCCGCGCACATGTTCATCAGCCCGCGCACCGTGGAGCACCACCTGCGCGGCATCTTCCGCAAGCTCAACATCAGGTCCCGGGTGGACCTGGCCCGCCTCCTCAACTGAAACTCCCCCTGGGGGACCGGACGCGATGGCGCGGACGGGCAACCATGTCATACCAACTAGTCGGTACGGGTCTTCTGGTCGCAACCGCGAGAAAGGCAGTCATGACAACGACCGCACCGGAGCATCTCCTGAGAGCGGACGGGGTGACCGTGCGCTTCGGAGGCCTCACCGCGCTCGACAACGTCGGGCTCCAGGTCAAACCGGGATCCGTTGTCGGCCTCATCGGCCCCAACGGAGCGGGTAAGACGACGCTCTTCAACGTCCTGTCCGGCATCCTGCACCCCACCACCGGATCCATCCACTGGAAGGGTCAGGCCCCGCCCGGACGCCGCGCCCACCACCTCGCCAAGGCCGGGATCGCCCGCACCTTCCAAGGCCTCAACCTCTTCCCGCTGATGCCGGTCATCTGGAACGTCATGGTCGGCGCCGACCGCACCGCCAAAGGCGGGGCGTTCTCTCTGATCAGCGGATTGGGGAAGCACCACCGTGACGAGCAGGAACTCAAACTGCGCGCCATGGCCACCCTGGAGCGGTTCGGCATCGCCGAGTACGCGCTCCGCCTGCCCGGCACCCTGCCCTACGGCGTGCAGAAGCAGGTCGCCCTCGCCCGTGCCTGCGTCAGCCAGCCCGAGCTCCTGCTCCTGGACGAACCGGCCAGCGGCCTGTCCGGCCAGCAGATGGACACACTCGCCCAACAGATCCGCGGCTTCAGCCAGGACATGGCGGTCGTGCTCGTGGAACACCACATGGACCTGGTCATGGAGGTCTGCGACCACATCGTCGTGCTCAACTTCGGCAAGGTCATCTCCAGCGGGACACCGGAGGAGGTCCAGGCCGACCCCGCCGTCACCCAGGCCTACCTCGGCACACCCGCCACCGACGGGCCCTCCGACGGGAGCCCGGTCGTCGTCGACCTCGCAAACGGCAACGGCAACGGGAACGGAGCGGCCCGATGAGCAGTGAAACCCTGGACAACCGGGCCCGGAGCAACGGGTCGGCGAACGGCGAGACGCTGCTCAGCGTCGAGAACCTCAGCGCCTCCTACGGGCCCATCAAAGCCCTCGACGACGTCTCCCTCGGCATTCCAGAGCAGGGGCTGTGCGCCGTGCTCGGCGCCAACGGCGCGGGCAAGAGCACGCTGCTCCGAACGCTCACCGGGCTGCACCGCGCGAGTTCGGGCCGGGTCCTGCTCGCCGGGGAGGACATCACCCGCCTGCCCGTGGAGAAGGTGATCACCCGCGGACTCGCCCACGTCCCCGAGGGCGGTGGCGTGATCGTCGAGCTCACCGTGGAGGAGAACCTGCGCCTGGGCGCCCTGTGGCGCTCCGACCGGCGCGACCGCACCACGTTCGACGAGGTCATGGACCTCTTTCCGCCCCTGGTGGAACGGCGCGGCAAGACCGCCAGCACCCTCTCCGGTGGTGAGCGCCAGATGCTCGCGATCGGCCGTGCGCTCATGGCCCGGCCCAAGGTGCTGCTCCTGGACGAACCCTCGCTCGGACTCGCGCCCATGATCACCAAGCAGATCTTCACGCTGCTGCGCGACCTGCGGGACCGAACCGGCCTCACCGTCGTGCTCGTCGAGCAGAACGCCGCCGGTGCCCTGTCCGTCACGGACCACGGCTACGTCCTCAACCAGGGAAGCATCGCCGCGGAGGGCCCCTCCGAAGGACTCCTGGCCGACGACCGCACGCGCCACGCCTACCTCGGCTTCTGAGGGAGACCGCCATGAACTACTTCATCACCCTGACCCTCAACGGGTTGGCGTCCGGGGCGGCCTACGCCGCGCTGGCGCTCTCCCTGGTCATCATCTACCAAGCGACCCGGCTGGTGAACTTCGCCCAGCCCGCCCTCGCTCTGCTGTCGGTGTACACCGCCTACACGGTCACCCAGCTCACCGGTTCCTACTGGATCGGCTTCGCCGCGGCCCTCGCCACGGGCCTGCTCGTCGGCTCGTTCGTGGAACGCGTGGTCGTCCGGCCGATCGCCCGCAAGTCCCAGCTCAACGCCATCATCGTGACCCTCGGCCTCCTCTTGGTGGTCCAGGGCGGGGTCGGCATGATCTGGGGCAACGAACAGCACGGCCTCGGCTACGCGTTCAGTTACGTGGGCCGGTTCTCACCCGCGGACGTGTTCGCCTTGGCCGCCGTGGCCGTGGCCGCCCTCCTGGTCTTCGCCCTGTACCGGTTCACGCCGCTTGGACTGCGAATGCGTGCCGCCGCCTTCCATCCGGAGGCCGCGCGGCTCAGCGGTGTGAAGGTCGGCCTGATGCTCACCGCCGGATGGGGCATCGCCTCCCTCATCGGCGCGCTCGCGGGCATGCTCGCCGGGCCGCCGTTCATCTACCCGAACGTCTTCGACGTCGTGTTCGTCTTCGGTATCACCGCGGCGGTGGTCGGCGGCCTGGACAACCCCTTCGGCGCCATCGTCGGGGGGCTGCTCATCGGCCTGGGCGGGTCGTACGTGTCCGGTTACGCCGGTCCCGAACTGGCGACCCTCTCCGCCCTCGCCATCGTCGTCATCGTCCTGAGCGTGCGCCCCGACGGCATCCTGTCCCGACCGACCGCGCGAAAGGTGTAGCCAGTCATGACCTCGCCCACCAGACAGCGCGAAGAGCGCTCCAGCACCTCCGGGGCCGGGGCGGCACCGCCCCGGATTCCGAAGACCTCCCGTTGGGCCTCGCTGCCCCTGCCCGCGCGGCACCTGATCCTGGCCGCGCTGGGACTGGCCGCCGTCACCGGACTGCTGTCCGTGACCGGCGACCTCACCGCGCTCCGGGTCGCCGCCATCGGCTACACGATGCTCGCCATCGCCGGACTGCAGCTGCTCGTCGGCGGATCAGGCCAGGTCTCCCTCGGGCACGGCGCGTTCATGATGATCGGCGCGTACGCGATGGCGCTGCTCGTCCTGCACCAGCCGGCACTGCCGCTCGCCGCCAACCTGGGCATCATCGTCCTGGTATCCATCGTGGCGGGTATCGCGGTCGGCGCGGCCACCGCCCGCCTGCACGGGCCCTACCTCGCCGGTGCCACGCTCATCCTCGCCGTCGGACTGCCCGGGCTCACGCACCGCTACCACGACTTCCTCGGCGGTAGCAACGGCCTGAACATCCGCACCGCCGGCGTCCCGCCCTTCCTCGACGGCATCGTCACCACCAGTGAGTGGCGGGCCCTGGTCGTGTGGACCACGGTCGTCATCGGCCTGGCCGTGCTCGCCACGATCTCCGCCGGACGCCTCGGACGCCGTATGCGGGCCATCCGCGACGACGAGACCGCCGCCGCGATGGCGGGCATCCCGGTCGGTAAGACCAAGGTCGTGGCCTTCGTCATCGCTTCCACCGCGGGCGGCCTGGCCGGCGGTCTCCAGGCCTACGTGCTGGGCAACGTCACGCCCAGCAGCTTCACCCTGGTGCTTTCCCTGACCCTGCTCGCCGCCCTCGTCCTCGGCGGCATCGGCAGTCTGTGGGGTGCCCTGTGGGCCGCGATCGCCATCGTCTACCTGGAGATCTGGGCCACCGATCTGGCCCGCGCCATGAACCTGACCCGCGACGCCGAGAACAACCTGCCCATCGTGTTCTTCGGTGTCGTGCTCATCCTCGTCCTGCGCTTCTGGCCCTTGGGAATCCACGGCGCGCTCCAAAGCATCAGAGACCGGCTCAGAGGACGCGGCACCTCCTCTTGACCCACACCCCCCAGTTAAGGAGAAAACCATGCGAACACGCAGTGGAACACGGGGCCTCTTGGCCATAGGACTAGCCCTGGTCTTGCTGGCCACCGCCTGCACCGGTGCAGGCGAGGCCGGAGACGGCGCCGACACCGACCTGGACGTCTCACCGGGCGTCACCGACGACAGTGTCGTCATCGGAACCCACCAACCCCTGACCGGGCCGGCAGCACCCGGATACCTCGCGGTCTCCCAAGGGGCGAGTGCGGTGTTCGAGTACGTCAACGCCCAAGGCGGTGTGAACGGCCGGGAGATCGACTTCCGGGTCGAGGACGACATGTACGACCCCTCACAGACCATCGACGTCACCCGCGAACTGGTCATCGAGGACGAGATCTTCGCGATGATGGGAGGGCTGGGAACACCCACGCACGGCGGTGTCCTCGACTACCTCAACGACGAGGGCGTCCCCGACATCTTCCCGTCCTCCGGGGCTCTGGCCTGGAACAACCCGGAGGAGCACCCGCTCACCTACGGCTGGCAGACCGACTACACCAAGGAAGCGAAGATCCAGGGCGAGTACATCGCCGAGCACTTCGCCGGGGACAGCGTCGGTTACCTGTACCAGAACGACGACATCGGCGAGGACTCCCAAGCCGGGCTCGACCAGTACCTCAGTGACGAGGTCGTCGCCCGTGAACACTACGAGTCCGAGGTCACCGACCTGAGCTCGCAGATGGCCGAGATGGACGACGCCGACGCCGACGTGGTCGTGTGCTCCTGCATCCCGGCGTTCGCCGCCCTGGGGATGCTGGAGGCCGCCCGGATCGGCTACGAGCCCCAGTGGGTGATCTCGAGCATCGGCGGTGACACCGCGACACTCCAGGGGCTCCTCGCCGAGTTCTCGGAGGATACCGATGCCGAGGATGTCCCGGCCGACGCCTTCCTGGACGGCGCGATCGTCACGAGCTACATGCCCCGCGTGGAGGACGACGACGACGAGTGGGCACAGCACTTCCTGTCGATCTACGAGGAGCACGGCGACGACGACATGCCCACCAACACGACCATGTTCGGCATGACCCAGGCCGTCATGTTCGCCCAGGTGCTCAAGTCCGCGGGTGAGGACCTCACCCGCCAGTCGCTGATCGACGCCCTTGAGGAGCAGGAGTGGCAGGGGCCCGGTTTCACCCCCTTCGCCTCCAGCGACGGTGACCACGGCGGCCACGAAGGCGTGTACGTCGTCCAGTACGAGGCAGGTGGCGACATCGACATGGTCCAGGGTCCGCGGGTGACCGACCGTGAGGGAGGCCCCATCGAGGAGGTCGACTTCGAGCGGCTCAGCCCCGAGGAACTGCCCTTCCACGACTAGACCGTTGAGGGGTTGTGCGAGGCGCACCTGAACCCGCTTGAGTGCGGGAAAGGGCGTCCAGGACAGTCATGGAGACTGGCCTGGACGCCCTTCTTGGTGCAATCGACGTCCCGTGAACACGCGCACGGTGCTTCCGCGGACACGTGCGGGCTTGGTCTGATCCGGTGGAGGGGCGGGGCAGCAAGTGGAGTGCGGAGCCGGCCGAGGTGATGGAGGTTGGCGCTGGTGCGCCAAGTGGCAAGCGACAGGCGGTAGGTGACTGGTGGTGGGGGTCCCCGCCGTGCCGGGTAGGGAAGTGAGGGGGATTCCCCGGCGTGCCGGTAGGGGTCTGAGCGGTGCGTATCCTGCCGTGCCGGTAGGTAGGTAGGTGGTGGTTCCCGCCGTGCCGGTGGGCGGGTGCGGGCAGCGTTCCCCGCCGTCGTGTCACCGTGACCGCCACGCCTCGCGCGTGAAGGCCGTACGTCCTCGCTTCGCCGGGTGCGCGCTCCGCCTTGACCCGTTGCGAAGCGAGGACACGGGACCGGACGGACACACACGGGCGGCGGCCCGGAGGGAGTTCCCTCCGGGCCGCCGCCTGTACGGGTCGGGGATCAGCCGTCGTGCGGGCAGGAGTCCCGGTAGTCGGAGAAGTCCGTGCCGATGCCGGTGTCGGGCGCCGGGCAGAGGAACTGCTCGTAGCGCTCGTCGTCGTCGACGAACCGCTTCAGCCAAGAGATGCTGTACTTCGCGATGGCGTCGTTGGAGAAGTTCGGCGCGAAGTGGCTCGCGTTGCGGAGTTCCAGGTACGCGGTGTCGAGCGACTCGGGCAGGCTCTCGTACATGGGGATGGCGTGTGAGCGCACGGACGCGGTGACGTCGTTCTCAGCGCCGACGATCAGGGTCGGTGTCTCCACGCTGGACCAGTTGTTGCTGGTGTGCCAGGGCGTCAGCGGGATCGCTGCTTGCAGCTCCGGCCTGTCGTCGATGGCGGCCAGGGTGCCGCCACCGCCCATCGAGTGCCCCATGACGGCCATGCGCTCGCTGTCCACGATGTCGCTGACGTCGCTGCTGTCGGCCAGGTAGTCCAGGGCGGACTCCATCTGGCGGCCCCGGCTGTTGGGCTGGTCGAAGCGGGTGTTGGTGTCGATGGTGAACACCACGAAGCCCTGCGAGGCGAGGCGTTCGCCGTACCAGGACATGGTCGACTGGCCCGCCGTGTAGCCGGGTGAGATGACCACCCCGCCGAAAGTGCCCTCGCTGTCGTCGGTCGGGTAGTAGATGGTGCCGCCGCCGAAGCCGCTCACCAGGGAGGACACGCTTTCGCTGTCCGTGTCGAAGTGCCCGGTCGGCGCGGTGACGCTCTCCTCAGTGGGGTCCGGCCCGCGCTCGTGGGGGTTCTCGGCGTGTGCGGGGGCCACTGCGGCGCCGGCGCCGAGCAGGGACAGTCCCAGGACCATCGCGGACTTCGCGGCGACCGCGGAGACCCAGCCCCGGTTCCGGGGAGCGGGGGACGGTGAGGGGGTGGGGGACGGGGGGAGGGGATTATCGGTACGCACGTTTAATTCCTTATCTCGTGCAGCGGGAATCCACGGTTTTTCCAGATTCCGTGAATCGTGCCCAGCAATGGGCGCTGACCAGATCGGTCACCTTCTCGCCCTTGCCTATGGGGCGTGCGTTCACTATGAAGTCCGTTGTGTGAACGTGCATCCGTTGAACCACCAGTGTTTGTGTCGGTCCAGTTCAGGCGTGCGTTCTCATCCTTTTCGCTGGTTCCGGTTGGTTCGTTGCGGCGTTTCCCGTGACCGCACCTCGGGCAGGGGCGGACGTACGGACGGCCGCGGAGAGGGACGGAGCAGTTTCCGGGGCGGAGGGGAGCCCGGAAACCCGCCCCTGTCGTCGGCCGCGGCGGGGAGTGGAAGACGGTCCTTCGGCTCGAGCCGAAGGACCGGAAACGAGAGGGGTACGGGGATGAGGATCGGCTACAAGCTGTTCGCCGAGGGGTACGGCCCCCGGGAGATCGTGGAGCAGGCGGTCCGGGCGGAACGGGCCGGGTTCGACTTCGTCGAGGTCAGTGACCACTTCCATCCCTGGCTTTTCAGCCACCAGCACTCCGGGTTCGTGTGGTCGATGCTGGCCGCGATCGCCGAGCGGACCGAACGGATCGGACTCGCCACCGGGGTCACCTGCCCGATCCTGCGGATCCACCCCGCGATCGTCGCGCAGGCGGCCGCCACCACGGCGCTACTCTCTGACGGTCGGTTCACACTGGGTCTGGGTTCGGGGGAGCGGCTCAACGAGCACGTGGTGGGCAAGGGCTGGCCCAGCGCGACCACACGCCACGAGATGCTGCGTGAGGCGATCACCATCATCCGCATGCTGTGGGCGGGCGGGTACCAGTCTTTCGAGGGAAAGCACCTGGTCCTTGAGGACGCCCGGGTGTTCGACCTGCCGGAGGAACCGCCGCCGATCGCCGTCGCCGCGGGGGGTGAGCGGTCCGCCGAGCTCGCGGCCGAGTTCGGTGACGGCCTCTTCGGCACCGAACCCAGCCCGGCACTGACCCGCGCCTACCGCGACGTGGGCGGTGCGGGCCCCACCTACGGTGAGGTGCCGCTCGCCTGGGCCGCCGACGACGGCACGGCGCTGGAGTCCGCTCGGAACCTGTTCCGCTTCGGGCTCACCGGCTGGAAGGTCCAGTCCGAACTGCCCAACCCGGTGAACTTCGAAGCGGCGACCGCCCTGATCGACACCGGTGACATGGCGGATGCCTTCGGCTACGGCCCCGACCCCGAACGCCACTTGAGCGCGGTCCGCCAGTTCGTCGACGCCGGGTTCGACCACCCGGTCCTGATCAACGCGGGGCCGGACCCCGAGGGGTTCTTCACCTTCTTCGAGGAAGAGCTGGCGGAGCCCGTTCGGAAGATGGTCCCGCCGGACCCGCACGGCTGAGCGGGGTTCACCGCGCCAGGTTGCGCCACCACTTGAGCAGCTTTCCGAGCAGGTCCTCTGGCGGTTGCTCCTCCTCGGCCGCGGGGTGGATCTGCTCCATCTGCTCGGTTCGGGCCGGGGCCGGGTCGCTCGGCCTGCCGGGGCGGAAGGAGACGGGGAGTTCCCGCAACCCGTGCAGGAACGGGGAGGTCGCCCTGCGCAGTTCCTCCGGGGGTACCGACAGGCGCAGTTCGGCGAGCCGTTCCTGGAGCACGCTCACCCCGGTCGAGGCCACCATTCGGCCCAGTGAGCGGGCGGGGCAGCTGTGCGGTCCGGCACCCAGCGACAGGTGGGCCCGGCTGCCGCTGGCCAGACCGGTGTCGGGGTCAGACTGGCCCTTCCGGACGGCGGGGTCCTGGTGCGCCGCGACGGTCCCGATGTACAGGGCGTCGCCCGCGCGGATCAGTGTGTCGCCGATCCGCACGTCCTGGAGCGCGATCCGCCCGGCCATGAGTTGGAGGGGCGGTTCCGTCCACATGACGTGGTCGAGGAGGTCGTTGGTGGACAGGCGCGCGTCGGTGTGGGCGGAGCGGATGCGGCTGTCAGTGAGCAACGTGCGCATGGTGTTGCCGATGAGGTGGGTGGTGGTCATGTGGCCGGCACTGACGAGGAGGGAGGCCTGGTGGGCGAGCTCGTGCGGGGTCAGTCCCGCGGGGTGTCCGATCATCCAGCTGGCCAGGTCGGGGCCGGGTTCTTCGGCTTTGCGGGCCACCAAGCCGGCGAAGTACTGCTGCATCCGCACGATGGTGTCTTCGGTGAGCTCGGTGTCCTCGCTGAAGATGGCGGTGGTGAGGTCGCCGAGCATGTAGCCGTAGCTGTCGGGGAGCCCGAAGAGCCGGTTGATCACCAGGATGGGCAGCTTGGCCGCGTACTCGCCGATCAGGTCGGCACTGCCGCTGGCCGTGAACGTGTCGACCAGGTCGTTGGCGATCCGGCGTGCGTCACGGCCCATGGCGGTCAGGTCGACCCTGGCCATGCCGTCCAGGACGGGGGCGCGCAGCCGGGTGTGTTCGGCCCCGTCCACGAAGAGGGCGTTGGGAAGCCACGTCATCAGGGGGACGGTCTTGTCGAGGTCGACGAGGCCGTCGACGGCCGCGCTCCAGTTGCGGGTGTCCCGGGTGAACAACCGCGGTTGCTGGAGGGCGGTGAGGTTCTCCTGGTATCCGAGCAGCACCCAGGCGCGCACCCCGGGCTCCAGTTCGACCGGGGCCACGGGCCCGTGCTGTGCGCGCAGTTGGTGCCACAGGTGTTCGCGTCCGTGGGGCGGCGTGGGCTCGTAGAGGCGGGTCACGCCGGCGGGGCAGACCTGGTTGGCGGGGGAACCGTGTTCCGTGCCGGGTCGGGTGGCGGTCATGTCGGGTGCGCGGGCCCGCGGGGGAGGATCGCGGGGCCGCTTCCCTCCCTTCGAGGGGAACGGGGGCAGTGCCGTGGCGAGTGGAAGGGGAAAGCGGGGCACCCGGAAACAGGGCGACACGGTGGACGGGGAAGTGACCACCTCGGTCGTGGCATTCTAGGTTCACCGGATCCGCTTTTTCAACACAGGGAAAATTCGGCCGGTTCTGTTTCCGGCCGAATAGTTCTTATTTCTTTTTTGTCAGGGCCTGTGGCGTCGGGGTGCGGATCGCCCCGGATTGTCAGTGGTGCTCTCTAGGGTTGTCTGTGTGAGCGATCGATGGAGTACCGAAGAAGTCTGGGCTCTGGCGCCGGACCCCTCATCACACAGGGCCGCTCTCAAGGTGGCCAAGGCGGCGTCGTGGCCCCAGTCCGGGGTGGTCGCCGAGAACGGTCGGCCCTCCGCCGTCTGGGGCGAGTGCAAGGGGAGCGGGGCCAAGCCCTACCTGGCCGCCGTGCACCTGGACGGGGACCGGGGGCCCGCCTACAAGTGCGGCTGTCCCAGCCGCAAGATCCCCTGCAAGCACGTGCTCGCCCTGCTCGCGCTATGGAGCCGGGGCGAGGTGTCCGACCGCGAGGCTCGGCCCGAGTGGGTCGCGAAGTGGCTCTCCGCCCGCGTCGCCCGCCAGGAGCGCGCGGCGGAGGGCCCGTCGGCCCCGGCGGCCCCGGAGAAGGCCGCCGCCACTCTCCGGGCCAGGGAACAGGCGGTCACCTCCGGGTTGGAGGAGCTCCGGCTGTGGTTGCACGACCAGGTCGACAGCGGTCTCGCCGAGGTCCCCGAACTCGGCTACGACCACTGGGACCGCATGGCCAAGCGCCTGGTGGACGCTAAGGCGGGCGGGGCCGCGGCCCTGGTCACCCAGCTGCCCCAGGGCGGCGGCGCGGACAGCTGGCCGACCCGCCTCCTGGAACGCCTGGGCCTGCTCCACCTGCTGGTCGACGGCTACCTCGCCGGGGAAGCGGTGGAACCCCGGACCCGCGCCGTGCTGCGCTCCAGGGTGGGCATCAGCACACGGACGGAGGAGGTGCTGTCCTCGGGTGAACGGGTCCGGGACACCTGGCGGGTCCTCGGTCACCGGGACGGTCTCACCCCCGACGGCATGCGCGTCCGCCGGACCTGGCTGCGCGGGGCCGCCACGGGCCGCTGGGCCCTCTCCCTGGCCTACGCCCGCCCCACGCAGACCCCCGACGCCCCCTTCCGGGCCGGAACCGAGGCCGCCGGCGAACTAGCCTTCCACCCGGACGGGCGGAGGGCCGTACGGGCAGGTGCGATGGCCGAGGCCCCCGTGTCGGCGCCGCCCGGGGGCGCTGTCGACCACGCCCTGGACACCTACGCCGCCGCCGTGGCCGAGGACCCCTGGCTGGATGCCTGGCCGATGGTGCTGGCTGAAGCGGCCCCCGCCCGGGCCGACGGCTGGCACCTGGCCGACCCGACGGGTGCCTCGCTGCCCATGGACACCGGGGAGTTGTGGCGACTCCTGGCGGTCACCGGCGGCCGACCCGCCACGGTCGCCGCGGAATGGTCGCCGGGCACCGGACTGAGCCCGATGACCGTGTGGGACGCCGACGGAAAGGCGCACGCCCTGTGAACCACCCCGAAACCCCCGTTACCGAGGCCCCCGTTACCGAGCACGGCGCCGGGCACGAGGTCCCGGCGGCCCCCTCCTGGGAGGGTCTGGTGTCCACCGCGCTGGTCGGCACCGCACGCCGCGCCGTCCCCACATCGGCCGCCCCTACACCGACCGGCCCGTCTGAGTCGGCCGTTCCGCCTGGGCCGGCCGCCGCGCCGGAATCGGCCGGACTGCCGGAGCGGTACCGAGAGGGCGCCCCCGCCCTGCTCGCCCTGGCCGCGGTGGAGACCGTGCGCGCCCGTGCCGGGTACACGGCGCACACCGCCGAACCCGTCACCCCCGATGCCCCCGACCCGCGGCCCCCGGCCGGTGCGGCCGCCACCCACCGGCTCGACGTCATCCTCGCGGACCGCCCGGAACTGCTGCCCGAATGGCTGGACCACGCCGTCCGCGGCGGCCGCCGGGTCAGCCACGCCCAGATCCCCGAACTTCTCGAACGGGCCTCCCGGGACAGCGAGCTGCGCCCCACCGCCGCCCTCGCCGCGGGAGCTCGGGGCGCCTGGCTGGCCGCGTTCAACCGGGCCTGGGCCTTCGCCGCCCGTGAACCCCTGCCCACCGACCGCTTCACCCAGCGGGCCTGGGACGAGGGCACCCCCGCCGAGCGGCGCCGGGCCCTCTTCGCCCTCCGCGCCACCGACCCCGCCGCCGCCCGGGACCTCCTTGCGGCCGCCTGGCCACGGGAGAGCAAGGGGGACGAGCGGCGCGGGCTCCTGGAGTCCCTGCGGGTCAACCTCGGCCACGACGACGAGGAGGTCCTCGACCGGGCCCTGGACGACCGCAACGCCAACGTGCGGGGCCTCGCCCTGGCCCTGCTCACCCGCCTGCCCGACAGCGCGCACGCCCACCGGCTCCGCGGATACCTGCGCGAACACGTGCGGCGCGATCCCAGCCCGCGCTGCCCGGTCGAGGTCACCGATGTGGACGTCCGGCGCACGGACCTCCTGCGCGACCTCGCCCTGGCGGCCCCGAAGGGCGGGCGCCGCTCCCACGACGAGTGGCGCGCGTCCCACTCCGAACACCGGGAGCGCAGCCGGGTCCTGGTCACGCACACCCCGCTGGACGTGTGGACCGACCTGCTCGGTACCGGGCCCGAAGGCGTCCTGGCGTTGGCCGCGGGAGAAGCGGAGCTGCGCGAGGCCCTCACCGACGCCGCCTGCCTGCAACGGGACCCCGCCTGGGTCCGGGCGGTCCTCGACCACCCGGGGACCGGGCTGATCCGCATGGTCGGGTCCGGGGTCCAGGATCCCCGGCGGCAGCGCATCCGGGCCCTGCTCGCCCCGCTGCCGGCCACTGAGCGGTGCGAACGCGTCCTGGCCGCGATCGGCACCGCCGGGGACCAGCACAACCTCGGCCAGACCCTCCTCGCGACCGGTGCCCCGTGGACCCGGGAGCTCTCCGAGGAGGTGGCGCGGCGGCTCGCGGAGCGGGTCGACCAGCGCGACTCGCGCGGCTACCGGTTCCTCTGCGAGGCCGCCGCCGAACACATGCCCCCCGAACACCTCGACCTCCTTCCCCCGGAACCACCCCAGCCGGAGGAGGGCCCCGCCTACCTCCGCCTCCGCGACACCCTCCGATTCCGCCTCGACATGCACAGGGAGCTCTAGCTTGACCGCCACCGGAACCGCCGCCACCAGCGCCACCACCGCCTCCGCCACCGGAACCGGCACGGACACCGACCCGTCCAGCGCCCTGCGGCCCCACGCCGAGCAGACCTACGCCGCCGAGCTCCAGGCACTGGCCAAGGACGACGACCGCCAGCGACCCCCGGGCTGGCACCTGTCCCCGTGGGCGGTCACCCAGTACCTGCTGGGCGCCACCCTCGACGACGGCACCGAGATCACCCCCAAGTACATCGGCTCCCGCCGGGTGGTGGAGGTGGCCGTGGCCACCCTGGCCACCGACCGCGCCCTGCTGCTCATCGGGGTGCCCGGCACCGCCAAGACCTGGCTGTCCGAGCACCTCGCGGCCGCGGTCTCCGGCGACTCCACGCTCCTGGTGCAGGGCACCGCGGGCACCTCAGAGGAGGCGGTCCGGTACGGGTGGAACTACGCCCGGCTGCTCGCCGAAGGGCCGTCCGAGGCGGCGATGGTGCCCAGCCCGGTCATGACAGCCATGGCCCGCGGCTCCATCGGCCGGATCGAGGAACTCACCCGCATGCCCTCCGACGTGCAGGACGGCCTGATCACCGTGCTCTCGGAGAAGGCCCTGCCCGTCGCCGAACTCGGCATCGAGGTGCAGGCCCGGCGCGGGTTCAACATCATCGCCACCGCGAACGACCGCGACCGCGGCGTCAACGACCTGTCCAGCGCCCTGCGCCGCCGGTTCAACACCGTGGTGCTCCCGGTCCCGGACAGCGCCGAGGACGAGGTCCGCATCGTCACCCAGCGGGTGGAGCAGCTCGGCCGCTCCCTGGAGCTGCCCGAGGTGCCCACCAGCCTCTCCGAGATCCAGCGCGTGGTCACGGTCTTCCGCGAGCTGCGCTCGGGGTTCACCGAGGACGCCGGCACCAGGGTCAAGTCACCGAGCGCAACCCTGAGCACCGCCGAGGCCATCTCGGTGATCACCAACGGGATCGCGCTCGCCGCGCACTTCGGTGACGGCCGGCTGCGCCCGGCCGACGTCGCCGGCGGCATCCAGGGCGCCGTCGTCCAGGACCGGGTGTCCGACGGTGTGGTGTGGCGCGAGTACCTGGAGACCGTCGCCCGCGAGCGGGACGGCTGGGGCGACTTCTACCGGGCCTGCCGCGAGGTGGGCGCCTGATGGGACAGCCCCGACCGGACACCGCCAAGGTGAGTGTCCTGGGCGTGCGCCACCACGGCCCGGGTTCGGCCCGGGCCGTGCGGGCCGCCCTGGACGAGATCAAACCCGACATCGTGCTGATCGAGGGGCCGCCCGAGGCCGAGGCGATCACTTCGCTGGTCGGCGGGCTGGAACCGCCGGTGGCGCTGCTCGTGCACCTGGCCGACACCCCCAAGGCGGGGACTGTGCGGTCCAAGGAAGGTTGGGGGATGTGGCCGTTCGCGTCCTTCTCACCGGAGTGGGCCGCCCTGGTCCACGCGCATGAGGGCGGCGTGCCGGTGCGCTTCTGCGATCTGCCCGCCGCCCACACCCTCGCCGAGCGGATCGCGCGGGCGGAGGCCGAGGAGGAGGGTGCTGACGACGGGAGAGGGGCTTCGGAAGAGGGCCGGGAGGAGACACCCCGGGTCCGGACCGACCCGCTCGGGGTGCTCGCCGAAGCCGCCGGCTACGACGACACCGAGCGCTGGTGGGACGACGTCGTGGAGCAGCGCCGCGACGGCGAGCCCTCGCCCTTCCCCGCGATCACCGAGGCCATGGCCGCCGTCCGCGCCGAAGCCGGACCCGAGACCGGCCGGGACGCGCGCCGCGAGGCGTACATGCGCAAGACCCTGCGCACCGTCCTCAAGGAGGGGTACGAGCGGGTGGCCGTGGTGTGCGGCGCCTGGCACGCGCCCGCCCTGCGCGACCTCTCCGACTACCCCGTCTCCGGTGACACCGCCCTGCTCAAAGGGCTGCCCAAGGTGAAGACCACCGCCACCTGGGTGCCGTGGACGCACGGACGGCTCGCCACCGCCAGCGGTTACGGGGCCGGGGTCACCTCGCCCGGCTGGTACCACCACCTGTTCACCGCACCCGACCTGCCGGTCCACCGGTGGCTCACCGAGGCGGCCCGGGTCCTGCGCGAGCAGGGCCAGCCGGTCTCCTCCTCGCACGTCATCGAGGGGGTGCGGCTGGCGGAGAGCCTCGCCGTGCTGCGCGGGCGGCCGCTCGCCGGGATCGACGAGGTCTCCGAAGCGGTCACCGCCGTGCTCTGCGAGGGCGAGCAGACCCGGGCGGAGCTGGTGCACGGGCGGATGGCGATCGGGGAACGCCTCGGTTCGGTGCCCCCGGACACTCCCATGGTGCCCCTGCAGCGCGACGTCCTGGCCGCCCAGAAACGGCTCCGCCTCAAACCGGAGGCCTTCGACCGCGACCTCGACCTGGACCTGCGCAAGGACATCCACCGCGAACGCAGCGTCCTACTGCACCGGCTGCGGATGCTGGGCGTCGAGTGGGGTGTCCCGCGCACGCCCTCGAGCGGGTCACGCGGCACCTTCCGCGAGTCGTGGCGGTTGCGCTGGGAGCCCGACATGGACGTGGCGCTCATCGAGGCCGCGCCGTGGGGGACCACCGTGGCCGCGGCCGCCACCGCCCGGGTGGTGGAGCTCGCCGCCGACGCCCGGCTCCCCACCCTGACCGCGCTCACCGAGCAGTGCCTGTTCGCCGAACTCGCCGAGGCGCTGCCGGACGTGCTCGCCCTGCTCACCGACCGCGCCGCCACCGACAGCGACACCACCCACCTGATGTCGGCGCTGCCGCCCTTGGCCCGCGCCGCCCGCTACGGCGACGTGCGGGGTACCGACACCGGCCACCTGGGCACGGTCGCCCAGCAGCTCCTGGCCCGGATCTGCGCGGGTCTGGCCCCGGAGGTCCGCGGCCTGGACGACGACGCGGCGGCGGCGTTCGTCAAGGCGATCGACCGCACCCACAACGCGGCCAACCTCCTCGGTACGGGTCTGGAGGGCTGGACGGAGGCGCTGGAGTCCCTGGCCGTGAAGGAGTACGTCCCCGGTCGGATCGCCGGCCGGGTGAACCGGATGCTGGCGGACTCCGGCCGCATCCCCCCGGAGGAGCTGCGCCGCAGGCTCGGCCTGGCGATGTCGCCCGGCACCGAACCCGCCCGCGCCGCCGCCTGGCTGGAGGGGTTCCTGCAGGGCAGCGGACTGATCCTGGTCCACGACCCCCAGCTGCTCGGGCTCATCGACACCTGGCTGCTCGGTCTGTCCGAGGAGCGGTTCACCGCGGTCCTGCCGCTGCTCCGGCGCACCTTCGGGGCCTTCGACGGGCCTGAACGCCAGGAGATCGGCGCCGCTGTGACCAGGGCCGACCGCGGTGGCCACCCGGAGCCTCGGCCCCGACGCCCGATCGACACCCGCCGTGCGGCCCCGGCCGTCGCGGCCGTGACGGCACTACTGGAGAGGAGCGGCGCATGAGCGCGGAAGTGGAAGCGGTGGAAAGGGGCCCGGCCGTGAGCGAACGGTCCCGCCGCTGGCGGCTGGTCCTCGGCGCGGAGTCCCAGTGCGCCACCCTGACCGGCGACGACCAGGCGGTGGATGCGGCGCTGGCGGCCCTGTACAACCGGGCCGACCGGGCGTCCTCCGGCGGCCGTCCCGGCTCGGACGACCGCGGGGCCGACCTCAGCGGTTCGGCGCCGAGGGTGTCCCGGTGGTTGGGCGACATCCGGGAGTACTTCCCGTCCTCAGTGGTCCAGGTGATGCAGTCCGATGCCATGGACCGGCTCGGACTCCACCAGCTCCTCCTGGAACCGGAGATGATGGAGGCCGTAGAGCCCGACGTGCACCTGGTCGGCACCCTGCTCTCCCTGAACCGGGTGATGCCCGCCGAGGCGCGCGAGAGTGCACGCACCATCGTCCGCAAGGTGGTCGACGACCTGGAGAAGCGGGTGGCACAGAAGACCCGTTCCGCCGTCCGGGGCGCCATCGACCGGTCCTTGCGCACGCACCGCCCCCGCCGGGTCGCGGACATCGACTGGAACGCCACCATCCGCCGCAACCTGGCGCACTACCTGCCCGAACACAACACGGTGGTCCCGCAGACCCTCGTGGGCCACGGGCGGCGCTCCCAGGGGGTGCAGAAGGACGTGGTCCTGGCCATCGACCAGAGCGGCTCGATGGCGTCCTCGGTCGTCTACGCGAGCGTCTTCGGTGCCGTGCTGGCTTCGATGAGCACCCTGAAGACGTCGCTCGTCGTCTTCGACACCGCCGTGGTGGACCTGACCGAACAGCTCACCGACCCCGTCGAGGTGCTCTTCGGCACCCAGCTCGGGGGAGGCACGAACATCAACCGGGCCATCGCCTACGGCCAGGAGCTGATCGACCACCCGCAGGACTCCATTTTCGTGCTGGTCAGCGACCTCTACGAGGGCGGTGTCCGAGAGGAGATGGTGAAGAGAGTCGCGGCGATGCGGTCAGCGGGGGTTCAGGTGGTGGTGTTGCTGGCACTGTCCGATGAGGGAGCGCCTTCCTATGACCGCCGCAACGCCGCGTCCCTGGCCGAACTCGGCGTCCCGGCCTTCGCCTGCACCCCGGACGCGTTTCCGGAGCTGATGGCCGCCGCCATCCAGGGTCAGCCCCTCGACGCCTGGGTCGACCAGCACCTCGACCAATAGGAAACCCCCACCCGCCGGGCGGGGCCGTACCCCCCGCGGCCCCGCCCGGCCTCTCAGTCCAGGCAGAACTCGTTGCCCTCGACGTCCTGCATCACGATGCACGACTCGTTGAACCCGTCGGCGACCATCACCCGCACGCACACCGCGCCGAGCGCCTCCAGCCGTGCGCGCTCGGCTTGGAGCGTGGAGAGGCGCTCTTCCCCGACGAGCCCGGTGCCGGTCCGTACGTCGAGGTGCACCCGGTTCTTGGCGGACTTGCCCTCGGGAACCCGCTGGAAGAACAGCCGCGGCCGCTCACCCGAGGGATCGACACAGGCGAACGCGGAGTCCTGGTGCTCGGGCGGCAGCGAGCGGTTGAACTCTTCCCAGTCGGCGAACCCCTCGGGCGGTGGTGGGACGACGTACCCCAGCACCTCACACCAGAACCGAGCGACACGCTCGGGCTCCGCGCAGTCGAAGGTGACTTGGAACTCCTTGATCGCAGTCATCGGAACACCCTAGTGCTGCGTGCTGTCAGCGGAGCTCTGCATGGCTTCAGAGCTTGGCGGTGCGATTGAAGATCGCCTCGTGGCTGCGGAGGTCCTCGGAGGTCTCTAGGAGGAGGTTACTCCGGCACCGCGAAGCGATAGTCGAAGAGCGCCATGTCGGCCCTGATCAGGAACTGGGCGACATCGAGAGGACCGTCGTCCGTGTGGTAGGTCCTGATCACCTCGAAAACCGGGGTGCCCGGTGGAATCTGAAGCCTGCTGGCCTCTGGGCCTGTGGGCATCCGTGCCCCGATTTCCTCCTGGATTTCGCGCACGGTGCTGATCGAGTCGATGTCGGCTATGTGTCCGCCAGGGCCCTCGCCCTCGACGATGCTGGGTGAACGCTCAGCCGTGGCAAAGCTGAAGTAGCTGTCTGCCGACTGGTTGATGGTCCCGTCGAGCCGGGTCACCCGCCTGCGCACGTAGACAGGTTCGTTTTCCTCCACGTCGGTGAGCCGGTCGGCCACGAAGGAAGGCGCCGGTACCCGAACTGTCTCAGTGTCCTGCTGGACGTCCTGTCCCTGTGCAGATCCCTCGGCACTAAGGACGCCCTTTGGCTTTGCGCCGGACCAGACTGACCTGGCATAGCGCTGGAATCCGTAGCGCTTCACCTGCTTCGGTTCCCTGACGTACGTGCCGCTTCCTCGGCGGCTGGTCAGGACGCCTTCTTGGCGGAGTAGGTCGATCGAGCGACGGGCGACTATCACGCTCACGTCGTATCGAGCGGCGATCGTGTGCAGGGTGGGGAGCTTCTCCCCAGGCACGAGGTTCCCACGTCGAATCTGGTTCCGCAGGTCATCGGCGATGCGAACCTGCATTGGCCGAGCGTCAGTCGTCTCGTCACTCATGCGACGCACTCTAGCGGCACGCATGTTTGTATACAAACTTCTTGCGAGTTGGGCGAATGTGTGCTCTCATCTGTGTAAGCAAGTATACAAACTTGGCCAGTGGTTCAGGCGCATAGCAAGACCCCGACGAGTGTTGGAGCCACACGTCGGGGCCGGATCGACAACCAACCCTTGGAACCAGGAGTTGCCGACGTGTCCATTCTTCCTCAGACCCCCACGCCCGCATACCCCGGGCGGCGGTGGGAGGCTCGCCAGTATCCCGGGATCCTCGAACAGTCCTCCCGCTTCCGCGCTGACCTGCGGTCCGATCTCCGACAGCTGGCCGGGATTCCCTCCGAAGTCCGCGACGACGTCGAGCTGTGCGCCAGCGAGGCCTTCGCGAACGCGCTCGTGCACTCGCGTTCCAGTCGGAAGGGCGGCACGGTGATGCGTCTGCTCTCCACCCCGGTCGTCATGGGCGCGCAGACCATCCTCCGTCTCTCCGTCCTCGATGACGGGCCTATGGACACCCGCCCAATGGTCCCGGCGCAGCGCTCGGTCGAGCAGTGGGAACAGGGCGAATCCGGCCGGGGCCTCCTCCTCATCCACCACCTGGCCACCGAGTGGGGCACCCAGAGGTGGGCCAGCCCGACCTCACGCATGGTCCTGGGCACGGTGCTGTGGGCGGAGTTCGTCTACCGCACCCGCATGTGCACCTGCGGGGGTGCCTCATGACCACCACCGCCATCGAGCCCGGGATGCGCCGGGTCCTGGACCGCCCTCGGGGAAGCCGCTTCAGGCCCCCGGGCACGGTCACCGCACCTCCGACGGAGTCCACTCCGTCGCCTCCGCCGCCCACTCCCTCCGCCGCACGGTTCGCCTCCCTGGGCCGCACCCCTCGTGAGCGCGCGATGCTGGCCCAGATGCGCGGCAACCCCCGCGTGGAGCACCGGCTCCGGTACGGCACGCTGCCGGAGTGGATGTACCGGCGCCCCGAACCCGCGCCCACGCCACCGCGCCTGGAACCCCGGCAGCCCGGAAAACGGGGCGCGCACCGCAAGCCCAGGAGGGTGGTCGGCTGGCAGCTCGCGAGCTACGCCCTCGCCACCAGCACGGGCCTGATCATCGGCCAATTCGTCGGTCTCACCTGAACCCCGAGGAGGGGAACCAGGCCGCGCCGCACAGAGGAGGGCGGCGCGGCCACAGCTCACCGACTGTCACCTGCCCCCAGGCGGGCAACCATTGAGCCACGACCCCGCTCATCCGGCGGGCTCCGGTTCAGGGCACTCGGTGTCCAGCTCGGGCACCGGGGTGAGGCTCACCGAGAATCGGGGCACCTTGGTGACGCCGTGCTCGCGGTCCCACAGCAGGTCGACGTCGTCCTCCCCTACGAAGTACAGCACCGGCCGGTCGGTGGTCAGTGGCGGCCCGGTCCTGCTGACCGGATCCTCCTCGGGTTCCACGCACACCACGGACGGCAGTACACCCGCGTGCATCCGGGCCGGGCCGCCCTCGGACCGGTACTCGGCGACGTGGGCCAGGCCCCGCTCGGAGTCCCGCTCCAGGACCACCGTGACCGCGGTGAGCCCGTAGTAGAGGACCACGAGGACGGCCATCAACCACTGGAGGAGCCGGAAGTGCCCACGGCTGGCCAGGTGGAAGTACCGGAGCAGCCCGAACACACCCAGCGAGATGACCAGTGCGAACAGCACCAGCGGCAGGGTGCCCGCGAGGGAGAAGAGCCGACCGGTGGCGTTGGTGGCCGCCTCACCGGGGGAGATCCCGAACGCGTCCAGGTAGACGTCCTGGCTGAAGTTGCTCAGGGCGATCGCTGAGGGCCCGGCCAGGGCGGTCAGCCCCAGGGGGAGCCACGTGTTGATCCGGCCCTCCGGGATGCGGCGGAACATCTGCCACACCCCGAACAGGCAGGGGAGGGAAACCAAGAACCCGACGGCGAGCGGGGTCGAGATCTCCTCGGGCATCCACAGGGCGATGTACAGGCCGATGAACACCGCACCGGCCGTGATCAGGAGTGCTGTGGCGAGGAGGAAGCGCCAGTCGTCCCACGGGTCCGGTGCCGCCGCGTTCGTAGCGGGCTCCGTGGTGCCGGGACGGTCCGGGGGCCCTACCACCATGAGCCCGTCCGGGGCACCGGCCTCGGGGTTGCGGTCCGCGAAGTATGCCAGCTTCGATCTCGCCTCGGTGAGTGAGGCGGCAGGGATGGTTCCCCGGGAACGCCAGGCCATCAGAACCCGGACGGGGGCCGCGAGCCACCCCCGCTCGGGCATCCATCCCCGGGGCAGCACCAGGTATCGGCGGGGCGCGGACGGCCGGGGCCGCAGCCGGGCGGCGAACAGGACCCGGACGCACACCCCGGCCCTGTTCAGCGCATGATGGAACTCGGACAGGGCCGCGCCCGTGGAGCCCAGCGCCGCACCGGAGACCGCGACGTACACGTCGTGCCGTCCCTTGCCCAGGCTCTGGACCTGCCAGGGCTGGCCTCCCACCGTTCCCAGGAACGCTGCCCCGTCCCGCGGTTCGACCTCCACCCCGATGCGCACCACGTGGTCGTGGTGGCGGGGCAGTTCTCCCTTCAACGGCTCGGGGGAGGGCCGCTCGGGAGCGGGTGTCTCAGGGGCTCCGGAAGGCCGCGGGTTCCGCCGGGACCGCCGAAGGCGTCGGAAGAGGCGCATGCGAACCTTGTCTGCCGGGGGTTTCGGGGGAAGCCTACGGCGCCCGGGTGTCAGCCCTCCCGGTGCCGTCCGGAAAGCCGTTGGACAAGCGGCTTCGGCTCCCATCCGACCCCCATGCCCCACGAGAAGAGAACTCCCCCTTGTTCCAGCTGCTCCTGCACCTCTTCCCCGAGTCGGCCGCCTACCTGTACACCTGCTGGTTCGGCCGTGCCCGGCTGCGTCGCCTACGGGAGGCGCATGCCCAAGGCGATCCGGTGCGCATCGAGTGCGTGGGGCGTCCGGTGCGTGACGGCGCGGTGCGGCGGGAGCGCTGTGCGCTCCGGCTGCAAGGGGACCGGATGACGGTGTCGCTATCCCCGGGACGCGGGGAGGCGCTGACGGCTCCGCTGTCCCGGACCGCCCTGCACCGGGGTGATCTGGCGGGTTCCTACGCGGTGTACGGCG
Organism: Nocardiopsis nanhaiensis; assembly: GCF_054778635.1. Classification (NCBI taxonomy): domain Bacteria; kingdom Bacillati; phylum Actinomycetota; class Actinomycetes; order Streptosporangiales; family Nocardiopsidaceae; genus Nocardiopsis; species Nocardiopsis nanhaiensis. The sequence continues at coordinate 17,639 of NZ_BAAGZJ010000045.1, read as the reverse complement.
AGGGCGAACCCGTGGAGATCTTCCTTTCCAGGGCCCAGGAGGTACTGCTGATGGCCCTGCTCCCGCTGGACGGTACCGGCCAGCGGCCCTGAACCCGGACGCCGACGGCCCGGACCCCGGGCGGCCCCGTTTCGGTCACAAAGTTTCCTGTTTTCCGTGCTCCACCGGTGGGACCCGGTGCCACCTGGGCATGATGGGGGGATGATCGGAGGACGTATGACGGACTGGCAGCCGGGCAGCTTCGTGTCCAGGTTGGAGAGCGCCACCGCGAATCGGCTCCTCCTGCTCTCCCCGCCGCGTCACCTCCCCGCCAACCGTGTACTCATCTCCCAGGGCGACGAGTCGGAACAGGTCATGCTCCTGGGCCCGCCCGGACGCGGGAAGTCGGCCGACCCGGCGTGCGTCAAGATCACCTCGGTGCTGCGCAACGGCACCGAAGCCATGTTCGGTATCCGGCGGTGGGGCGACCTGGTCGGCGAGCTCAGCATGTTCCGGGGGACCAGGCCCAGCGCCACGGTCACCTCGTGTGCCCCGCTCACGGTCCGGGTCTACCCGCACCACGTCTTCGAGTACTTCCTGGAGGAACACCCCGACGCTTGGCGGGCGATGGTCGCTGTGATGGGTGAGCGGCAGGAGCACGCGGACCGGCAGCGGGCCGAACTCGCGGGCTACGAGGTGGAGGCCCGGGTGGCCCGGACCCTCGTCGACATGGCCAAGCGCCACGGGGTGCCCACCGAGAAGGGCATCGACCTAGGCATCCGGCTGTCCCACACCGACCTGGGCAAACTCGTCGGGGCGCGCACGGACGCCGTCGGCAACGCGATCCGACGCTTCCGCTCCGACGGGATACTGCTGTCCAGCTACCGGAGTGTGGTGATCGTGGACATGGAACGCCTGAACCGGGTCTACGAGGCCGCGTAGCCGCCGGACCGACGGTGATCATTCGCGGCTCGAATTGCCGACTGATCCGTGGTCCGGTGGCTCAGCGGGCGACAGAATTCCCTTCGGGCGTCTTGCCCGCACCCTCGCTCCGCATGGCCTGCACCTCCTCCTCCGGTGCCCTCTCCTGTGCGGGGAAGAGCGGTAGGGCTGTCGGGACGGTGAGGACGGCACCGTTCCGGCAGCCGCCCCCGTCTTCCCGGAACCACCCCTCTCTCCCGGGAAACGCCCTCTCCGCTGCGAAGCCCCTGGAACACCGTGCCCCTCCGGCATAGCCTGGCCTCCTCAGCGAGTTCACTCGACCCGAGCGGAGAGCGGTTCCCGTGACAGCGACCCGGCCCGACCAGCGGCCCGCCACACTCGACGCGATCGAGCGCGACACCGAGGGCATCGGCTTCAGCATGTCCTGCGAGGAGGCGGTCGGGCACCTGCTCCGTGCCCTCGCCGCCGCGAAACCCGGGGGACGCCTCCTCGAGCTCGGCACCGGAACGGGGGCGGGCACGGCGTGGCTGCTCGCCGGTATGGACCGACAGGCCCGGTTGGACACCGTCGACAACGACCCCGAGTACCTCGGCGTGGCCCGGCGCCACCACACGGCCGACCCCCGGGTGACGATCGTCGAGGCCGACGGCGGTGAGTGGCTCCGCGCCCGAGCCACCGACGACCGCCCCGGCTACGACCTGGTCTTCGCGGACACCTGGCCGGGCAAGTTCACCCACCTGGACGAGGCGCTCACCCTGGTCGCCCCTGGCGGCTTCTACGTGGTGGACGACCTCGCCCGCCAACCCGCGGGTACCTCCGCCCCCGAGGACCACTGCCTGGCGGTGGACGCCCTCATCGAGAACCTGGAGTCCCGCGTCGGCTGGGAACGCCTTCCGCTGCTCGGCTGGTCCTGCGGCGTCCTGGTGATGGTCCGCAAATAGGGGCCTGCGAGCCCGGTCCGTCGTTCGCAAGCAAGGGCCCGCGAGCCCCTAGGGTCGAAGGGGCACGTGAACGCGTGCGTGAACCGACCGGGGGCACCGTGAACCTGCGTTTCCAGGAACTCGACTGGCGGCCCACACCCATGGGCGTCATCAGTCTGCGGGTCCGATGGGATCCGATGGCCAAGGCCGAGGTCCACGAGATCAAACTCGACGACGACTTCCTCATGTCCAGCCTGTTCGTCCAGGGGGAGATCGAGGTGGCCCGGCTGGCCCTGGCCGAACTCCACCGCCACCCGGTACCGCCGGGCGGGTACGACGTGGTGGTCGGCGGGCTCGGGCTCGGGCACACCGCACTGACCGTCCTGGACGACCCGGATGTGCGGTCGCTCGTGGTGGTCGAAGCCCTCCCGGAGGTCGTCGCCTGGCACGAGGCGAAGCTCATCCCGGCGGGGGAGCGGCTCACCGCCGACCCCCGCTGCCGCCTGGTCCAGGGCGACTTCTTCGCCCTCGCCGCCGGTGAGAGCCTCGATCCGCAGAACCCCGAGGGTCCGCAGACCGCCGGAGGCCCGCAGAGCCCCGAGGGCCGGGAGGAATCCGGCAACCGCTTCCATGCCGTTGTCGTGGACATCGACCACTCACCCCGGCACCTGCTCAACCCCGCACACGCGCCCTTCTACGAACCCGCCGGGGTCCGCCGCCTCCTGGGCCACCTCCAGCCTGGCGGAGTCTTCGCCCTGTGGTCCAACGACCCGCCGGACGAGGACTACATGGACGTGCTGCGCGCGGACTTCCAGGGCGTACGCGCCGACGTGGTCAGTTTTCCCAACCCCTACCAGGAGCGCCCCGCCACCAACACGGTCTTCCTGGCGACGGCACCGGAGTAGGACTGAGCGGTTAGTGCGCGGGTAAGCACGGATCGTCACCGGATGACCCGATGGAAGGGTTGGGCATGCTCGAAAAGTTGCGGAACGGGGCCCGGCGCGCCTATCAGAGGCGCGGTTTCGAGCGGGAGACCGCGGTCCTGATCCTCAAGTGCGTGGTCGCGGCCACGGTCGCCTGGGTGGTGGGCACCCTTCTCGGAGCCTCTTCCCAGGTCGGCTTCGCGCCCTTCACGGCGCTTCTCGTGGTCCGGCCGAGCGTGTACGGGTCGGTACTCCAGTCGGGCCGCTACGTCGCGGCGGTCTTCGCGGGTGCCCTCCTCGCCGGACTGGTGGGGTTCACGGTCGGCCCGAACCTGTGGTCGTTCTCCCTGTTGCTCCTGGCCGCGCTGGTGGCCGGGCAGGCGCGGTTCTTCGGCGGACAGGGCATCCAGCTCCCCGTGGTCGCCGCCTTCGCCCTGGCCGGCGGCACTGCCGAGAACCCCGAGGACCTCGGCTACCTCCTGCTGATGGTCTGCGTGGGTGCCGCCTCTGCCCTGGCCACCAACATGGCCTTCGCGCCAGCGGTCAGGTTCCGGGACGCGGAGAACGCGGTCCTGGACTTCGCGGACGGCCTGCGCTCCCTGACCGGCGAGATCGCCGACGGTATGAGCCAGGGGTGCGACGGCCTGGACCTGGACTACTGGGGGCGGGCCGCGGACGGGTTCGACGGCACCGTCCGCAACGCGGAGGAGGCGGTCCTGCGCCAGCAGGACCGGGCCCGGTTCAACCCGAGGCGCATCATCTCGGGGGACCGCCACTCACCCAGTGCCCTGGAGACCTACCGGGACTGGGTCTCGGCGCTAAGCAGGGCCTCCCGGCACGTGCAGTCCTTGGTCCGGACGCTGCGCACCACACACCAATCGGGTTCGCGCTTCCCCGCGCCCGAGGACGGTTTCCTCCGCGACCTCGCCCCGCTGGTCCAGCGGGTGTCGGACATCTTCAGGGCGGTCCACGACTACGGCGAACCCGACCACGCGACTGCTTCCGAGGACCTTCGCGTGATGGTGGAGGACGCGCTGCGCCAGGTCGATTCCGAGCGTTCACGGATGCGGGAGGAGTGGGACGACGACCGGTGGCCCGTCTACAGCGCACTGCTCACCGACATCGAGCGTCTCTTCGAGGAGATCCACCAGGGCTACGAGAACAGCACGAGTGAGGACGCTGAGTGAGGGTAGTCGTGCGCGTAGTGGGCAGGGGGCGTTCATGGCACAGATACCGACACACACGGTCAATAAGCGCCACCAACAGAACCCTCGCCCTCCTTGGCACCGCTCTTCTCGTGAGTTCCTGTTCCATCACCGAGGCCGATGGTGTGGGGGCTGAGGGCTCCACCGGGGCCGGCCCCCTCGACCTGGGGCAGCCGGAGGACATCGCCACCGACTTCGACATGCCGTGGGGGATCGACTTCCTCCCCGACGGTTCCGCGCTGGTCGCCCAACGGGACTCCGCGGACGTCGCCCGCGTGGCGCCGGACGGCACGACCGAGGAGGCGGGCACCGTCGAGGGGGTCTCGCACGGAGGTGAGGGCGGCCTCCTCGGGCTGGCCCTGGACCCCGACTTCCCGGAAGAGCCCTACGCCTACGCCTACTTCACCACCGACTCGGACAACCGGGTCAGCCGGATCGAGTACGACCCGGACGCCAACTCCCTCGGCGACGCCGAGGTGATCCTCGACGGCATTCCCGCCGCGAGCACCCACAACGGCGGCCGGATCGCCTTCGGTCCGGACGACGAGCTGTACGTGGCCACCGGTGACGCCGAGGTACCGGACGACGCCCAGGACACCGATTCGCTGGCCGGGAAGATCCTGCGGATCACCACCGACGGCGAACCGGCGGCCGACAACCCGTTCGACAACCACGTCTACACCTACGGCCACCGCAACGTGCAGGGCCTGGCCTGGGACGAGGAGGAGAACTTCTACGCCAGCGAGTTCGGCGCCGACCTCGTGGACGAGGTGAACCTGGTCGAGGCGGGCAACAACTACGGCTGGCCCGAGGTGGAAGGGCCCGGCGGCGGTGACGAGTACACCGACCCGCTGATCAGCTGGGAGCCTTCGGAGGCCTCGCCCAGCGGCGCCACGGTCGCCGGCGAATCGCTCTACGTGGCGGCCCTGCGCGGTGCCCGCCTGTGGGAGATCCCGCTGAACGGTGACGGAACCGTCGGCGAGCCCGAGGCGCACTTCGTCGACGACTTCGGCCGTCTGCGCACCGTGGAGGCCCACCCGGACGGCGACGCCCTGTGGCTGAGCACCAGCAACCTGGACGCCTGGGGTACCCCCGGCAGTGACGACGACCGGGTCATGAACGTCCCGCTGGAGTAGGAGTAGCCGAACCGGCGGGTATATGTCGACAAGGCGCTGGTTCGGTGAATCGCCGACAGAGGCACCATCAATCACCCTGAGTGCATATTGATTACTCTTAGTGGTTGTCTGGTGATGAAAGGTGCCTCATGTCTGCTTTCCGCTCGCATCGTCGAACACCGCGGGGTCGGCTCTGCCGCCTTCCTGCTCTGCTGACCGCTCTGCTCCTGGCCTTGACCGCCTCCGCCGCACCCGCGGCTGCGCAGGGCGCTCGGCAGGAAATCAGCACGGTCACGGTCCACACCGGCGGTGAACGACTCCCCAGCGGTGAAGTCGACACCCTCGACGGGGTGAACCTGGCGCTCTACGAGTCGGAGGACAGCGAGACTCCGTTCTCCGATGAGGACTGGGCCACCTGTGAGTCCACGGGCGGAGTCTGTACCTTCGAGATCCCCGTCGGAGCTGACGGCGTTTCTCCGGATACCCGGCTCTGGGTCGGTCAAGAGGAGGACGGTGTCCCCGAGGGATGGTTCACCAACCCCGGCCTGCGTACCGGGCAGGGCACCGGCGAGAACTCGGTCGAACGCGAATACCGGTATCAGACACCCGAGCTCACCGCGGGGTCGAGTTTCGACTCCCCGGCAGACGATGCCTTCATGCGTGACCCCGACTCCTGGACCACCCCGTCGGGTTACTGGCAGCAGTCGATCGACAACCCGCCGCTCCCACAGGCCTGCGGGCTCAACGTCGCGCTCCTGCTCGACCTCTCGGGTTCGATGTCGGGCTCTGTGGGCGATCTCACAGACGCTGCGGACACGATGGTCGACTCCCTGGTGGGGTCCCCCTCCCAGGCGGCGGTCTTCTCCTTCGCCAGCGGTTCGCCCGCGCAGGGGGGCGACAACCGGCCGGATCTCGTGCCGGTCGCCACCCAGGACGAGGCGGACGCCTTCAAGGCCACCTACTCCGACTGGGACGCAGTCGGCGGCACCAACTGGGACCAGGGCGTGGCCAAGGTCGCCGAAGACATGGCCGCCGCCGGTGAGCACTACGACCTCACCGTGATGATCACGGACGGCAACCCCACCTTCTACGCGGATGAGCAGGGCAACGGCAGTCAGACCCGCGTCATCGAGGTGGAGAACGGAATCTTCTCCGCCAACGAACTCAAGGGCGCGGGCAGCCGCCTGATGGTGGCGGGTGTCGGATCGGGCATCGACGAGACCACCGAACTCAACCTCCGGGCGATGTCCGGACCGGTGGAGTTCGACGCCGACGCGGGCAATACCGCCGACGCCGACTACCTGCACACGGATAACTTCGCCGAGGTCGGGCAGGCCGTCCGGGAGCTTCTGGCCTACCTGTGCGAGGGCACCCTTTCGGTGACCAAGTACATCGTGCCCTCCGAGAACGAGGGCGACGACATCACTGGGGCCACTCAAGCAGGTCAGGGATGGGCCTTCGACGCCGCCGTCGCCGATCCGGACGGTGTCGGGGCGGACCCGGAGAGCGCCACGACCGATGGCACCGGAACGGTCAACTTCCAGCTGGACTACCCGGCGGACACCGAGACCGCGACTCTGCGTGTCACGGAGCAACAGCAGGAGGGGTACGAGCTGTTCGCCCCGGACGGGAACACGGCCGTCTGCGAGATCCGCGAAGAGGACGGAAGTGCGGATCCGCACGGCTCCGAGTCTGTCGCTACGGGTGACGGGAACACCGCTTTCGAGGTGGATGTCCCGCGCAGCAGCGCCGTCGAGTGCCGGATCTACAACAAGCTGTCCCCAACCGGGCTCACGGTCGACAAGCAGTGGGAGATCGACGACCGGACCGTCGCACAGGGCGACCGCCCGGACGGGTTCGAAGCGGACCTGGAGCTGTCCGGCCCGGGGGACGCGGACCCGTCGCCGCAGGACTGGGGCGAGTCCCGCGGCGGGTACTCGATCGGCGACGACGCCACCGGCACCGAAGAGGTGGCGATCCCCGAGCGGTGCACCCTCGACGAGGTGCGCACGGCACGGGGGGACGACCCCGACAACCCGGTCGGCGTGGATCCCACGGACCTGGACTTCGAGGTCTACGCCCAGTCCAGCGAGTACCTGATCACCAACGTGGTCTCGTGCGACACTAGATTGACGCTGGTCAAGACCGTGGACAACAGCGGAGGCGGCACCGCCACCCCCGAGGACTGGGTACTGACGGCGGACGGTCCGACCATCGTGGAGGGCAACAGCGGAGACGAGGCGGTGACGGACGCCTGGGTCCGGCCCGGCCACTACGAGCTGACCGAGCACGGACCCGACGACTACGGGTTCGACTCGTGGAGATGTGTGCTCGACGGTGACCAGGACCCGGTCAACGACGGGCGTGAGGTCGGCGTCGGGCTCGGAGACCACATGACCTGCACCGTGCACAACGTGTACCAGGAGCCGGAGCCGACCCCGTCGCCCACTCCCACGCCCACTCCCACGCCCAGTCCGACGCCCACGCCGTCACCGAGCCCGACGGAGAGCTCGTCACCGGACCCGTCGCCCGGTCCCGACCCCGCATCGATCCCCGGGCCGTCGGGTCCCGACTCACCCGGGCCGGCCCACGAACCGGATCTTCCGGTGACCGGGGCGTCGCTGGGCGGTCTGGTCGGAACGGCCGCATTGCTGCTCCTGGCCGGGGCGCTGTCCATCGCGATCGTGTGGCGCCGACGTACCCGACCCATGGAGTGATCCGGGTGCGTTGAGGCGCATCAGCCCCGGGAGGGCTCGACGCTCTCCCGGGGCGCCGCCGCTCAGGCAGCGCGGAGCGTGCTCGATATCCTGGGCTCCCGTGTGACGCCGCGCCTCCGGCTGGCGCCCGCCCGGTGGACGTTCGGCCCGTATCCGTCCGCGCAGCCCTGAGGAAACCGATGAACGAACTGCACCCGGAACTCGCCCGGGCCCGTTTCATACCGAGACCGCCGATAGGCCGCTCCACGGTTCGTCCGTTCCAGTGGCTGTCGGCACGCATGAGACCGGGCCCCGTGCCCGAGGACATGCACATCGAGGAGCGGACCGTTCCGGTGCCCCCCGGGTCACCTTCGGTCAGCCTGCGGATCTACCGCTCAAAGGTGCTCGACAGCCCTTCCCCGGCACTGTTCTGGATCCACGGGGGCGGGTACCTCATCGGCAGCCCCGTCCAGGACGAGCCCGGAAGCATCGACTTCGCCCGCCGGCTCGGGATCACCGTGGTCGCCGTGCGGTACCGCAAGGCACCCCAGAACCCGGCGCCCGCCGCCGTCGAGGACGCCTACGCGGGGTTGTCCTGGGTGTTCGAGCACGCCGACGAACTCCTGGTGGACCCGGAGCGGATCGCGATCGGCGGGGCGAGCGCAGGGGGAGGGGCCGCCGCGGCGCTGGCCCTCCTGTGCCACGACCGGGCGGAGCTGAGCCCGGTCTTCCAACTGCTCGTCTACCCGATGCTCGACGACCGCACGGTCCTGCGCACCGACATGGACACGCGGAACATGCGCCTGTGGACACCCTCCGCCAACCGTTACGCGTGGAGCGCCTACCTGGGCCGTGCACCGGGGAGCGAGGGCGTTTCGCCGTACGCCGCCCCCGCGCGGCGGGAGGAACTAGCTGGACTCCCGCCGGCCTGGATCGGGGTCGGTGACCTCGACCTGTTCCACGACGAGGACCTGTCCTACGGGGAACGGCTGCGCGCCGCCGGTGTCCCCTGCGACGTCACGGTCGTCCCGGGCGCGGTCCACGGTTTCGACGCGCTCTTCCCGAAGACGGAAGTGGCGCGCGGGTTCCGGGAAGAGCAGGCCCGCGCCCTCCGGTACGCCTTCGGCTCCGGGGACCTTCCCCCTCGGTAACCCGGGAGAGGGGATCCGAGCCCTGGTGGCCGGAGCCGGCGGTCGGGTGCGGGGAGGGCAAGGGCACGGGGTGGACCAGCGCTCTCAGACGGGTCCACCCCGTGGGGTCGGGCGGCGACGGCCTACTGTTCGACGGCGAAGGCCGCGACCCAGGCCAGGGTCGAGTTCCAGTTGATGGTCAGCTCGTTGGTCGAGTACGAGTCGATGTGGTCGATGTAGCAGAACTGGGGCGCGCAGCCGCTCAGGTTCGCGGCGGCGACCGGGTCCCAGGTCGCGGTGTCGGAGTTGGGTCCGCCCGCGAGCGAGCCGTCGGGCGGGTTGGGCAGGGACGGGTCGAGCTGGTTGGCGTACCAGCGGCTGTGCTGGTTGACCGCGTCGTTGGTGCCGTAACCGGTCACGTAGGACTGGTTGAGCGCGTTGCGGCCCAGGACGTAGTCCATGCCCTGGAGCACGGCCTCCCTGAAGTGCGCCTCCTCGGTGAGGTCGTAGGCCACGGAGAGGACCACCAGGTTGTTCAGCACCAGGTTGTTGGATCCCCAGGCGAAGACGCCGTCCTCGGGTGCGTAGGAGAGCCCGTACGGGTGCTCCGAGACGTTGGTGAGGTACTGCTCGGCTCCCTCCACCACGGTCGCCCTGATCTCGTCCAGTCCCTCGACGTCGCCGGGCACGGTGGCGAGCTGCAGGAGGCCCAGGGGTGCGGTGTAGCGCCAGTCGAAGCCGTCGGCGACGAACACCTCCGGGTCGTTGTGCAGTTCGTAGGAGGTGACGGCGTCCCAGTAGTTGGCTGCTCCGGTGGCCAGGTAGAGCTCGGCGGCGGCCCAGTAGAACTCGTCGGAGACGTCGTCATCGTCGTAGGGCCCGCCGCCGTCACCGTCAGCGGGCGCGTACTCCTCGGGGTAGGCCACCGCCGAGTCCCAGGCGGTCTTGGCCGCGTCCAGGCACTCCGCTGCGAAGTCGGCATCGTATTCCTCGAACACTCGGGCGCACTGGGCTCCGGTCGCCGCGAGGTTGAGGGTCGCGGCGGTCGAGGGCGGGTGCAGGTAGCGGGGCTCGGGGTCGTCCGCGGGCATCATCGGCATGGCCGTCCACGACTCGTCGTGGATCTTGTGGTGCGCCATCCCGGCGAACGCCTCGCCCGCGGGGACCTGCATGCTGAGCATGAACTCCATCTGCCAGCGGGCCTCGTCGAGCACGTCCGGTACCCCGTTGCCGGTCTCGGGTATGCGCAGTGAGGAGTCTCCCGCCCGGTCGGGGTTGCCCGTGGGTGCGGTGAGGGACCGCTCGTGCACGCTCATGAGCTGGTGGACGGAGATGCCGCCGTTCACCACGTACTTCCCGTGGTCCCCGGCGTCGTACCACCCTCCGGAGACGTCCAGGCTGTAGTCGCATGGCGAGTCCGGGTGGCAGGTGACCTCGGTGTCCCCTTGGTTGGGCGCTACGCCGACGTGCCCGGCGTCGCGCTCGTACCCGGGAGCGATGTCCCCGTCGATCTCGATGCCGCTGCGCTGCGGATAGTAGAAGGAGAGGGAGTCGGTGGCCAGGGTCTCGTACAGGTCGGCGTCGATCGCGAACGGATGGCTCGCCTCGTCGTCCGCGACCAGCGTGTAGTCGGACCCGGGTTCGGTGAAATCGGAGAAGTCGATGGTGTGCACCGCCTCCTCAGAGGAGTCGTCCACACCGGAGGGCTCGGTCTCGCCCTCCGCTACGGGAGCGCCGTCTTCGTCGGTGAGCTCCCAGGGCAGGGCGCCCTCCGCCTCGGTGACGACGGTCGCGTGCTTGGGGCCGTCGGGCAGGTAGCCCACCTGGTTGACCCTGACCCGGGGGCCGGTGTCGGGTTCGTGTACGGGGGGCTCGGCCCCGTCCAACAGGGAGACCTCGTCGAGGCAGAACGTCCAGTCGTCGTCGGCTCCGCCGATCTGGAAGGCGAGCTGGCCGTCGTCCCGGCTCTCCTGGACGGTGAAGGCGAACTCATGGGTCTCGGGCTCCGGGGTGAGGACCGCGCGCTCGTCCAGCTCGGTGCGGTAGGGCTCGTCGGGTTCCTGGACGAGCGCGCGGATCGGCGCGTCGCCGGAGGCGGTGAAGGCGAGGTCGTAGGACTCGTCCTCGACGAGGGGGACGTCGTCCTGGCCCACGATCAGGTCCCACGCGTCACCGGTGCCGCCGGGGACCTCGACGCACAGTTCTTCATCTGGGGTGACGACCAGTTCCACTTCCTCGCTGGCCCACCACTCGGTGGTTCCGTCGGAGAAGTCTCCGTTGACGATGTGCTCGATGCGGTCCTCGTCGGCCTGAACGGGGACGGCCGCGAGAAGTCCGCTGGTCAGTGCGGCCGAGGCGCCGAGCGCGAGGGCCGAGTTCCGTTTCCGTCTCAAGGGGTCCTCCTGGGGGAGAGGTGTTGGGAGCGCTCCCAATCGTATGATCATTGTTGTGTCGCCGGTCACAACATGTCAATGGGGGTAATTCCGATCGGGCCGCGTTATCGCGTGGGCGACCGGGAATCCCGCCGCCACGTCAGGGAAAACACGATCGTCAAGACCGGCCACACGATCCGGGAGCCCGACCTCGCCCACCGAATCCCAGCCGATCCGTGCCAGGACAAGTGAGGAGTCCGGGCCGAACCCCGAAGCCCTGCTGAGACGCCCCGGACCTTGTCCGGACCGGGGCGCAGCACCGCGGGCTCCGGTCGTGTCCGGGCCCAGCCGCGGCTCCTAAGGGGAGACGAGGTCGTCGCGGACCACCGACAGCGCGACCTCGCGCCCCGCGTCGTGTTCCGCCAACCGTGCGACCAGGGATCGGCGCACGTGGTGGTAGGTGTCAGATCCCAGGGGCAGCCTCAGCGGCACTTCACCGCTGTCGACGAGGCCGATCATCGCTCCCGCGATCTTCTCGGGAGAGTTGACCAAGACGAACGAACCGTCGGCGAGAGCCCGTCGGACGTCCCCGGCGGGCCCGGCGTCGTACTCCGGCATGACGGGTCCGGACGCCAGCGCACCGCCGAAACCGGTGGGAGTCGCCCCGGGCTGGACTATGGTCATACCGATGCCGAAGGGTTCGATCTCTTGGGCGGCGGTCTCGCAGAACCCCTCGATGCCCCACTTGGAGGCGTGGTAGTAGGAGAAGTTCGGGTAGGTCGTCTGGCCGCCCGCGGTGGACACCTGGAGGATCCGGCCGTGCTCCTGAGCCCGCAGATGCGGCAGGACCGCGCGGATCACGTGGATCGAACCGATCAGGTTGGTGTCGACCACCGCGCGGATCTGCTCGTCCGAAGCTTCTTCCACGGCAGAGAAGACACCGAAGCCGGCGTTGTTGACGATCACATCGATGGTGCCCAGATCCGCGAAGGCCCGGTCGACGACGTTCCGGACTTCTTCAGTGTCCGTCACGTCCATCCGCGCCACCCAGAGCCGATCGCCGTGCTCGGCGCGCAGGCCGTCGAGCGCCTCCGGGGAGCGGAGCGTCGCCGCCACCCGGTCTCCGCGGCTGAGGAGCTGTTCGGTGAGCAGGCGACCGAAGCCTGAGGACGTGCCTGTGATGAACCATGTTGTGGTCATGGGGCTGCCTTCCGTCGTTGGCTGCGGCCGACAGTAGGAGTTCGAGTCGACTCGAGGTCAAGCTCCTGCTTCCTATACTCGGGCCATGAGCGCCACATCTGAGCAGTCGATGGCCATCGGTGAGGTGAGTGAACGGACCGGACTGTCCGCTCACACCTTGCGCTTCTACGAACAGCAGGGGCTCTTGGTCGAGCCGGTCCGGCGTGACTCGGCGGGGCGGCGGACCTTCAGCGAACAGGAGGTCGGGTGGCTGCGGGTCTGCGCTCGGCTGCGTGACTCGGACATGCCCCTGCCCGATATCCGCCGGTACGCGGAACTGGTGCGCGAGGGCGAGGGAACCGAGTCCGAGCGGTTCGAGATCCTGCGGGGACACCAGGAGCGTGTGCGGCGGCGGATGGCCGAGCTCCAGCAGTCGCTCGACGTCATCGATTTCAAGGTCGGGCTCTACGAGGGCCACCTGGACGCAGGGTCCGCCGCCACGCTCTGGCGTGACGGCCCCGAGTGCGCTCCGGCGCCCCGCTGAGCCTGTGAGCGATGAGGGCGGATCGCGTGGATGGCAGCGAAACGAAAAGCGCATCCGTGGGCACGCTGGGTCTCCCTGAACGTGAGACAGCGGTGTAACCGGGGACGGGAACGCACTGCCTGTGACTTTCGTACACCCCTCAAGCGGCATGGGGACGACGTTCGGAGGGGGCGAGACCGTTCTCGCGGCCGATGTCCCGGACCCGCCCTGACTCGTAGCGTTCAACTACACAACGCGGCGGAACCAAACCACGCCGTATCCACGAAGTAGGGAACACGACGAGGGAAGGGTCAAGTCATGATCGAGAACCGCGTGAAGCGATCCTCAACGGGCCGTACGTGGGCTTCACTCGCGGTAGCCATGGGGGCTACGGCATTCCTGGGCGCGGCCGCGTTCGCAGCGCCGGCGGGCGCGAGCGCCGCGGGAAGCGTCGCCCCCAAGCAGTCCACCGTCGAGGCCGCGTCGGTTTTCCAGTCCCCATCCTGGCCCGAGTACCAGCAGGGTGAGATGGGCTGGAACATCGCGGTGGCCAAGCATCTGCTGGCGGAGGAGGGCTCATTGCAGCCCGGCGAGGTCCTCGACGACCGGTTCGACGACGTCACCGTCGAGGCCCTGCTTGACTACCAGCAGGCCACCGACCTGGCGGTCACCGGGGTCCTGGACGTCCGCAGCTGGGACTTCCTGGCCCAGGAAGCCGGAACCGTCAGCCAGGGCGACGAGAGCCACGCCGTCACCGCCGTACAGATCGCGCTGGCCGAGAAACTGGGCTACGACCTGAACGATGACGGCTACCAGACCTACAGCCCGGACCAGGGCACCTTCGGTGCCGCCACCCACGCCGCGGTGGTGGACTTCCAGGAGCAGGCCGGCATCGACGCCGACGGCCAGGTCGACCCGGGCACCCTGCAGTCCCTGGTGAACACCCACGTCCCCGAGAACGAGTCACCCGGGCACTAGGGGCACTGACCCCACCCGTTAGACGGCCCCGAACCCGGCAACCGGCCCCCGCGCGATGACCAGCGAACCTGAAACCCATGGCACGGGGGCCTTGCCATGCCCAGCACCGGGGCGTCTTCGGCCAGCGCATGTTCTGGAGGCCATTGCCGGTGTGTGCAAGCGGTGGTGTGAACCACACTGGGCTTTGATTCCTGGGAGAGAGCCAGTCGCAGGCACGGCTCACGCTTCGTTGTGCTCAACCGTAAGGACCGCGGATACCGCCACCTGAAGGGTTTGCTCCTCCGCCTCCGCGAGCGCATCGATTGTAGGGAAGGCTCGCTGTAGTGAGAGGCCGTTCAGGACTGTCCCAAGGAATCGAGCGTTTCGAGGGATGTCGTCCGGAGAGAGGAGGCCTTCCTCCGAAAGCGTATTGAGCCACCCTTCGAAGCGTCGTTGGCTGTCGCGTTCGATGGAGAGGTGCGCCTCTCTCACCTGATCAGTCTGTTCGACGGCGACGAATGCGTTGACGGCGGCGACCATGGCGTCTCGGGCCTGCTGTCCCGTGCCTGAACGAGCGAGCACCTGACGGAGGCACCGGAGGAGACGTTCGCGCCCGGGGAGGGAGGTGTCGCGCATCCACTCCGCCGGGGCGAGCCAATCACCTACTCGTTCCATGACCTGATCGCGCAACTCCTGCTGCGTCGGGAAGTGGTGGCGCATGGACCCGATGCTCACTCCGGCACGAGCAGCCACCGCCCGCACGGTCAGCCGTGCGGTGATGCCGTCCTCGGCCAGGATCGCGGCCGCAGCCGCGAGAATCCGCTCGCGCGTACTGAGCGGTGGTCTTGTCGTCATGGAAATCTCCTCTTGTCCTCTAGTGTGCCACCAGAGCAACTAGTACATTGTACTAGTACTGTGTACTATGGTGGTGGAGTGCGAGCGTGAGTTCGCCAAGGAGACTGGATCGGAAAGGGAAACGATGATCGATCAGTTGCGCCGGCGGCTTGCGCTGGCGCGCGTCGAACCGGGGGACAGGCGCGAGCTTGCGCCGTTCCGCTGGTGGCAGCTTCCCGGGCGTGCTCTGTTTCATCTGGATCGGGCGAGTTCGGGGCTTCCGTATCAGTACTCGGTGGACGTGCGGCATTGGAGCAATCAGGCTGCGGGGACGGTGCAGGTCCAGCTGTTCCGTGAAGGGCGTCAATCGGCTGTTGCAAAGCTGCCCGCGACCTTCGCTGTGGAGCAGGGGGTGATCGAAGTCGCCATGAGCTCTGTGGGCATGAAGCGCTGCCAGTACGTGACGGATGACGGTGTCGCACATCAGCTCCGGGCCGATCCCCGATCAGCGGAGGGGCTTCGCGCACGGTTCGAAAGCCGTCACCCGACAGCTAGTCGATGGGTTGGCTTCGCATCGGTACTGGTCCTCCTGATCAGCATCGCGCTCCTGCTGTTGCAGATCGCGGAGCCCTTGTCGGCGATTCCATTCATTGAGGAGCGAATCGGGAAGTTCGAGGCGCCGTTCACGCTGCCGATCTGGTTGAACACCGGTTTGACGATCCTGGCCGCAGCGGGGGCCACAGAACGCGCGCTGCGGCTCCGGTACCGCTGGTGGCTCGACGCGATAGGAAACTGAAAATGACTTCAAGCGACACCGGAATTAACGACCGCCGATTTGGCGCCCACCTCTCCATGAGCTGGTGGAAATCACTTATCCTGATCATTGTTCCGCCGATCGCGATGATCCTCCTGCAGGTCGTCCTGTACCAGGTCGCGACACTCATCGAGGGGCCAAGCGACCAGTCGGATGTACTCAGTCCGCTGCGTCTTCTCGCGGTGAACATCAGCATGATCGTCACTGGTTTTCTGACATTGCCTATCGTCGCCAGCTTTGCGAAGGTCTCGTGGCGTGACGTGTTGAGCTATCCCCGAGGATTCGACGTCCGCCGGCTCACCGTCTACCTGGTCTGGGCGCTCGGTTTCACCATGCTCGGCAACGCCGCGCTGGGGGTCTTCGCCATTGACCACACACCATGGGTGGGCTTCGGCATCACCGGCACTACCGTGGCGCTCATCGTGGTCATGCTGCTCACCACGCCCTTGACCGCGGCGGCGGAGGAACTGATGTTTCGTGGCGCCACCATGCCGGCCGTTGCGTCATGGGTCAGGCCCGAGCGGGTTGCACTCGGCCTGGGTATCGTGGTCTCCAGCTTTCTCTTCGCTGCCTCGCATATGGCTTCGGACCCGTGGCTGTTCAGCTACCACGTCTTCTTGGGTCTTGCCACTGCCGCAATGGCCATTCGAAGCCGAGGGCTGGAGGCGCCGATCGCCTGGCACATCGCCAACAACACCTCTACCGCGATCTTGAACACTCTTCTGTCGGGCGGCGGCGAATTCTCCGTCGCACGGGGCGAAGGCGTTGGTGGCCCGCACCTTCTCATTCCCGTTGTATTCGTCCTGGCGGCTGTGGTCGTCGTCTGGGTGCGCGAAGGAAGGGCGCAGAAGCCAGGAGTAATGATCCGATGACGGCGAGCACCACCGATCGCTCCTTCCTGCGCGGGTTTCGTCATGGCGGGGCCCGTGGTGACTGTTAGGGGGTGAGTCACCTCGGAGCTGTAAACCTGGGGCGCGTGTACCTGGGTCACCCTCAAACGGGGGTGTATGACGGGAGCTGGGCGCGTCATCCGTGGCCCCGTGCACCCGCTGGTGCACCCGCAACATGAAAACGGCCCCTGGCGTGCGAACGATGTTCGCTGCTCAGGGGCCGTCTTTCGTACGGAGCGGATGACGGGAATCGAACCCGCGTTATCAGCTTGGGAAGCTGAAGTTCTACCATTGAACTACATCCGCGTTGCGCCGCCGGAGGGGACCGGCCAACGATGGCCATCCTAGCCCACCTTCGGGGGCTGAGGGCAAGTCGGAGCGGTGGCGGGTGGTGCGGACGAGAAGCCGCCGGACCGTTCGCGCAGGCGGTAAGTTCGGAGCGTGCTTCTCTCCGATCGCGATATCAGGTCCCAGATCGACTCCGGGCGGGTCCGGATCGACCCCTTCGACCCCTCTCTTGTCCAACCGTCGAGTATCGACGTGCGCCTCGACCGGTTCTTCCGGGTCTTCGAGAACCACAAGTACCCGCACATCGACCCGTCGGTCGAACAGCCGGATCTGACCCGGTTGGTCGAGACCGACGGCAAGGAGGCGTTCATCCTCCACCCGGGCGAGTTCGTCCTGGCCGCCACCCACGAGAGGGTGAGCCTGCCGGACGACATCGCCAGCCGGTTGGAGGGGAAGAGTTCCCTGGGGCGCCTGGGGCTGCTCACGCACTCCACCGCCGGCTTCATCGATCCGGGCTTCTCGGGGCACGTCACCCTGGAGCTCTCCAACGTGGCGACCCTGCCGATCATGCTCTACCCGGGGATGAAGATCGGTCAGCTGTGCATGTTCCAACTGACCTCGCCCGCGGAGCGCCCCTACGGTTCCGCCGCCTACGGTTCCCGCTACCAGGGGCAGCGGGGTCCGACCCCGTCGCGCTCGCACCAGAATTTCTCCCGCACCATGATCGGCAGCGACGCGCCCTAGGTGTACTGACCACAGAGGTTGAGTACAGCGCGGGGTTGATTTGACAACAAGAGAGGGCCTCCGACATAGGTGTGGATTGTCTCGATCAACACCTGAAGTAAGTCAGGAGGCCCTCCGTGGCTCACACT
>NZ_BAAGZJ010000044.1:0-60119 GCF_054778635.1 Nocardiopsis nanhaiensis | reverse complement strand
CGGACGGCTCGAACACCTGCGCGGCTCCGCACTCGGGTTCCGCAACCTGACCAACTACATCGCCCGAAGCCTGCTCGAGACCGGCGGCTTCGGACCCCAACTCCTACACCCCCGATTGGGATGAGCCATCAAAGGCATAATGCAAAAGCAGATTCGCCAGAACCGGAGAGATCGCCGACCCCTGCGGGGTGCCGCGATCCCGCTCCTGAAGGGTCCCATCAGGCAGCACCAGCGGCGCTTGCAGCCACCGCTGCACATACAGCACCACCCACGCCTGGGACCGATCAGTGTGGGCCTGGACCGCTTTGATGATCAGATCCCACGGCACACTGTCGAAGAACGCACGGATATCCAGGTCGATGACCCAGTTCGCACGCCAACAGCGCCAACGGCAACTACCCACCGCATCGATCGCTGACCGCCCCGGCCGGTAGCCATAGGAATCGGGATGGAAGACAGGCTCAGCTGACTCCTCCAACACCCGTGCCGCTACCGTCTGAGCGATCCGATCCCCGACCGTGGGCACACCCAACAGGCGCACACCCCCACTGTCCTTGGGAATCTCGACCCCACGCACCGCAGGCGGAAAGTAGGTTCCCGAGGACATCCGATTCCAGATCTTGTAGAGATTATTCTTCAGATCCTTCTCGAACTCCTCGATGGATACCCCGTCCACCCCGTGCGTCCCGTGGTTAGCCTTGACTTTCTGGTAGGCCTCCCAGACCGCATGCTTGGAAATATCGAACGGTTTTCCTGATGATGTCAACTCGCCCATACGATTCCTCCCCGAAAATTCCTGGTTGATCGCATGCACTCGTCACGAGCGATCCGGCCCCTTCGCTCCACCCCTATTACCAGGGCTTCATCACTACTACGAGCCGGTCCGCCAGCACGCCCGGCATCGGTACTCAACCCCTCGCGGAGGCTTTCCGCTTGGAGGGCTCCCTCTCTCCCCACCCGCTCAGAGCAGGGATGTATCCGCACGTGCCTTCTCCTGTTCCGCACGAAAGCCGCAGACCGGGCTCGCGTCACCTGCATGCCGGACACCACTCGGACAGTAAACGGGTCTCCTCCGAGCTCCATCCCAAGGCAGAAACGAGACCTCGGTTTCGATGTCATCTTGCTCTTTCGACACGTCATCAGTGATTCGCTTGCGCTCGCCTTCCCGATCCCCACCTGACACATCCAGTGCGCCTTTTCCTCATCGCTCACCACGACAGTCTTCAGCTAACGCGGCATGAGGTGGTTTGAAGCCCTCCCCCGCAGGACGGCTCCGAAGGGCCAGATCCTTCATCTTTGCGTGCAGCACCGCTTGCCTAGAGAGTTCCTACTTCCTCCTCTGGTTCACGTTCAGGACACAACGTTTCCTGATAGCCGCCCACCCGCCGTCGCAGCGAAGCGGGTCAAGGTGGAGCGCCGATGACGCGCGAAGCGCTCGATGGCGACGACCTTGAGGCGCGTAGCGGAGACGGCCACCATCGGGCGGCAGGAAAAGGGGGAGAACCACCCGCACTCAAAAGGGCACCCCTAGCCACCCGGCACCCCACACCCAACACCCCGCACCCAGCACCCAGCACCCAGCACCCAGCACAGGCCAACCCAAGCAAGCACGTTGAACGCCAAGCTAGCGGCTGTCGGCGCCCGCGGCGCCTTCGGCCAGGGCGCCATGGACCATCGTGGCCACCAGGCCCCGCACGCCCTCCTTGTCGAACGCACCCTCTGGCCCGGTGACCAGGGTGAACAGCGCTCCCCCGTACAGCGTCACCAGGTTCGACACCGCTTCCTCCAACACCGCTACCTCCGACGCTGCTACCTCCGACACCGGGGTCCCCAGCACCTCGTGCAGCACAGCGGTGTCGGCCACCGCCGTGCCCTCCAACCGCGCCAGCACCTCCGCCAGCGCGGGGAACCGCCGCGCCGCCAGCCGGAGTTCGAAGATCGCCAGGTAGCGCCCGCGCAGTACGGTCGCGGCGCCCCACAGCGATTCGGTGATCATGTCGATCAGCTCGTCGACCCCGGTCGGCCCGGCCATGCCCTCCGTCGCGGCTGCCATGTCCGCGAAATGCAGCTCCAGCACCCGCTCCGCGGCAGCGACGAGCAGCGCCTCCCGGGTCCGGAAGTAGTTGGTGGCGGTCCCGGGGGGAACCTCGGCCCTCGCCTCCACTGACCGGTGCGTCAGGCCGTGCGCGCCTTCCTCCGCCAGCAGTGCGATCGCGGCGTCGGCGAGGGCACGGCGTCTGCGGAGGTTAGCGGGTGGCATGGGGCCGAGTATAGAACTCGCCCGCACACCACTACTATCGTATTGAATAGGGCTTGTAACAGCGGAGACACGGCGGCACGGAGGCGAACATGAACGGCGGCGCGTTGACGGTGACGGTGGTCGGCGGCGGTATCGCGGGGCTGGCCTCGGCGATCGCGTTCGCCCGGGCGGGGTGGCGCACGACGGTGCTCGAGAGCCGCACCGGGGAGACCGAGGTCGGTGCGGGGGTCGCGACGCTGCGCAACGGCGTCGCCGCCTTGGAGGCCCTGGGATTGGGCGACGAGCTCAGAGGCTCCCTCGGGTACGAGACCGTGGCCACGGGGTTCCGGGACACCCGGGGACGCCCGATCCTCGCCATCCCGGACGACATCGAGGAGGTACGCAGAGCGGCCACCGTCTTCGGCTTCCACCGCCAGCAACTGCACGCCGCCCTGGACCGGGCCGCCCGCGACCACGGCGTGCAGGTGATCACGGGCGCCCGGGTCACCAGCCTGACCGCGGGGGTGCCCGGCGGGCCGCGCGCCACCGCCTCGTGGCGCGATCCGGCCGACGGCAAGGCGCTGAGCACGGAGTCCGACCTGGTCGTGGGTGCCGACGGCATGTGGAGCGCGGTGCGCGGGGTCCTCTACCCCGGCGTTCGTCCCACGTACAGCGGCAGCACCAGTTGGCGGGCGATCGTCCGGGACACCGAGTTCGACGGGCGGCTCACCGAGTACTGGGGGCCTGGCTCGGAATTCGGTGTGATGAGGGTGAGCGACACCGAGCTGTACTGGTACGGGTACGTGCGCGCCCCGCGGGGCGCGGTCGTCGCCGACGAGCACGCGACGGCCCGCGCCCGGTTCGCCGGTTGGGCACCGGAGGTCGTCGACCTCATCGCGCGCACCGACCCGGCCCAGTTGATGCGGCACGACGTCCACCACCTGCGCGGCGGACTCCCGAACTACGTGCGGGGCCGGGTGGTGCTGGTGGGCGACGCGGCGCACGCGGCGCTGCCCACGATGGGCCAGGGCACCGCGACCGCGTTGGAGGACGCGGTGGCCCTCGGGGAACTGGTCGCGGCACCGGTCGCCGCTGGTCAGGGCCCAGCCGAGGCCCTGGAACGCTTCGACGCCGAACGCCGCCCCGTCTGCCGGAACACCGCCAGGCAGGCCGCTTTCATCGCGAAGATCGGTGCGGACCTCGGCGGCGGCTGGCGGCAGACGGTGCGCAACGCGATCCTGCGGTCAGTGCCCGCGCGAGCCCTCATCCCCGCGGCCGCACAGGTCACCGGCCAGCAGGAGACCCGGGTGTCAGGCCCACAGCCCTGATCCGTGCGCCCCGACCAGGTCCCGCACCCGCTCCGCGGCGGACCTCAGGGCCTGTAGTGGGGTTCGCCTTCGGGTCGGCGGGCATGGCGGATCCGTTCGTGGATGCGCTCGACCATCTCCGGCATCCCGTCCGAACCGAACCAGCCCGCGTCGAGGCTCTCGTCACCGTCGATCCGGATCTCGCCGCCCACGGGGCGGCAGCGGAAGGCCAGGTCGAGGATCTGCACCTGGTCGCCGTTGGGGTAGGTGTACGGGTCCTCGGCGACCACGGAGGCGAGGCGCTCCACCGCCACCTCCACACCGGTCTCCTCCCACACCTCCCGGACCACGGCCTGGGCGGGCTGCTCCCCCGGCTCGAGGATGCCGCCCGGGGTGGCCCAGCGTCCGTCGTCGGAGCGCCGGTGCAGCAGCACCCGGCCCTCGGGGTCGAGCACGACGGCGGTTACGCCAACCAAGGGCAGGAGGTCGTGGCCGACGTGGGCGCGCAGCTTCTTGAGGAAGTCGGGAACGGGCATGTCCAGACACTAACCCCCGGTGCCGGAACCCCCGGTCCCGGAACCCCCGGTCCCGGAACTTCCGGTCCCGGAACTCCCGCTGGTCAGCCGCGCCGACCGCGGCGTTCGGCGTACTCGTGCTCGAGGATCGACATCAGGACCGCGTCGTGCCACTTCCCGTCCCAGCGCAGGTGCTCGCGCCACACGCCCTCGCGGACGAAACCCGACTTCTCGTAGGAGCGCTGCGCCTGGGTGTTGAAGTCGAACACCTGGAGCGCCACCCGGTGCAGCCCCGCGGTCTCGAAGGCGTACTCCAGGACCAGGTCGGTGGCCTCGGTGCCGTAGCCCTTTCCGGTGCTCGCCATGGAGTCGAGCGCGATCCGGTAGTTCACCTCGGCGTTGTCCGGGTCCAGGTCGATCAGGGCGCAGTCACCGACCGGAGCGCCGTCCTCGGTCCGGTAGATCACCCAGTCGGCGCGGTCGTGCCGCTGTTCCCAGGCCGCGAACACCTTGAGCAGCTGTTCGGCGGTGAACTCCTGGTGGGTGCCGGTGAACCGGCGCACCTCCGGGTCCATGTCCACCGTGCTCGGGATCAGATCGTTCGCGTTGCCGGCGCCGAGCGGTTCCAGCCGCACGCGCTGGCCGAGGAGGGAGGGCTGGTCGCGGAAGACGTCTGTAGGCACCATGATGGGGATCCAACCAGCGGGCCCGCACGCGGGCAACGGGTTTTTCGGGCGGCGGGATCTCGGGCAGCGGGGGGTACGGGTGGCGACCGGCACGGGCACGGCGAGCTTCCAGACGGTCCGTGAGAACAACCTCCGAACGGTACTGCGCACCGTCCGCGGGCTCGCCCCGTGTTCGCGGGCCGCGGTCGCCGCCGACACCGGGCTCAACAAGACCACCGTGTCCAGCCTGGTCGCCGACCTCATGGCGCGGGGCCTGGTCCGGGAGACCGGCGAGACCTCCCAGCGGCGGGTGGGCCGCCCCGGGGTCCTGCTGGCCCTGGACGACCGATCGATCGCCGCGGTCGGCCTGGAGGTGAACATCGACTACCTGTCGGTGGTGGCCGTCGACCTGCTCCACCGGGAGCTGACCCACCGGCACGTGCCCCTGGACGCGCGTTCGGCCGGGGCCGAGGAGTGCGCCCGCCGGATGGCGGACGCTCTGCGGGAGGTCGCCGGGGCCACCGAGCTGCGCGGACGCTCGGTGGTCGGGGTGAGCGTGGCGGTCCCCGGCCTGATCGACTCCCCCTCCGGCACCGTGACGCGCGCACCCAACCTGGCGTGGTGGGACGAACCGCTGCGCGACCTCGTCCGGTCTGCCCTGGCCGGTTCGGCCCTGGAGGGCACGCCCGTCCTGGTGGACAACGACGCCAACCTCGGTGCCATGGGCGAGTACCGCTTCGGCCCCTTCTCGGGGCTGCCCGACCTCGTGTACGTGACCGGTGAGGTGGGGATCGGCGCGGGCGTACTGACCGGCGGTGAGCTGCTGCGCGGGGCCGGGGGTTTCGCCGGGGAGATCGGGCACCTGGAGCTGGAACCCGGCGGCCCGGAGTGCTCGTGCGGGCGGCTCGGCTGTTTGGAGGCCCTGGCCGGTATCGGGGCGATCCTGCGGGCCGCGCTGCCCGACCTGGCCCCGGACCGTCCCCTGTCCGGCCGCGACATCCCCGACCTGGTCGCGATCGCTGTGGAGCGCGCGTCGGCAGGCGACGCCACGGCCGTCGGCGCGCTGGAGCGGGCCGGGACGTGGCTGGGCCGCGGGGTGGCGACCCTGGTCAACGTCGTCAACCCGGGAGCCGTGGTGCTGGGCGGATACTTCGTGCCGATGGCCCGGTGGCTGCTGCCCCAGTGCCGTGCCGCCGCGCGGTCGCACTCCTTCGCCCCGGAGGCCGGGGGCTGCCGGGTGGAACACTCCGATTTGGGGATGAGCGCCGCAGCCCGGGGCGGTGCCGCCGTGATGATCCACGGGCTGGATTCCGGCACCCTGCCGCTGCCCGCGGCCGACCCCGTTGACAATTAGTTGTGACTCTAGACAAACTAATCGGGCCCGGCATCCTTGCGCGGACCGACCCCCAGGAGTCCCCATGAACGACTACCGACCCACCCCAGAGGACCGCTTCACCTTCGGCCTGTGGACCGTGGGCTGGCGCGGCGTCAACACGTTCGGCGACCCGGTACGCCCACCGCTCGAGCCGGTGGACGCGGTCCGCCGCCTGGCCGACCTCGGCGCGTACGGCATTACCTTCCACGACGACGACCTCGTGCCGCCCGGCAGCTCCCCCGCCGAGCGCGACGCGATCATCCAGCGTTTCCGGGGCGCGTTGGACGAGACCGGCCTCGCGGTGCCGATGGTCACCACCAACCTGTTCTCCCACCCGGTCTTCCGCGACGGCGGGTTCACCTCCAACAGCCGCGACGTGCGCAGGTACGCGCTGCGCAAGGTCATCCGCAACATCGACCTCGCCGTCTCCCTCGGGGCGAAGACCTACGTGTGCTGGGGCGGCCAGGACGGCGCCGAGACCGAGGCCGGCAAGAACGACCAGGCGGCCCTGGACCGGCTGCGCGAGGCCTTCGACCTGCTGTGCGCGTACGTGCGGGAGCAGGGCTACGACCTGCGCTTCGCCATCGAACCCAAGCCCAACGAGCCGCGCGGCGACGTCCTCCTGCCGACCGTCGGCCACGCTCTGGCCTTCATCAACGAGCTGGAGCACCCCGAGATGGTGGGGGTGAACCCGGAGGTCGGGCACGAGCAGATGGCCGGGCTCAACTTCGTCCACGGGGTCGCCCAGGCCCTGTGGGCGGACAAGCTCTTCCACATCGACCTCAACGGGCAGCGCGGGGTCAAGTACGACCAGGACCTGCGCTTCGGCGCGGGTGACGTCAAGGAGTCGTTCTTCCTGGTCGACCTGTTGGAGCGGTCCGGCTACGCGGGGCCCCGCCACTTCGACTTCAAGCCGCCCCGGACCGAGGACATGTCCGGTGTCTGGGAGTCCGCGGCCGGCTGCATGCGCAACTACCTGATCCTCAAGGAGAAGGCGGCGGCGTTCCGTGCGGACCCGCGGGTGGAGGCGGCGCTGGCCGAGGCCCGCGTCCACGAGCTGTCGGAGACCACCCTCGCTCCGGGCGAGAGCGTCTCGGATCTGTTCAAGGAGGAGCTGGACCTGGAGGCGGTCGGCCCCCGCGGCTACCACTTCGAGCGGCTCGACCAGCTCGCCCTGGAGCACCTTCTCGGCGTGCGGTGAACCCGGCAGAGTCCCGGTCCCGCCGCCGTACCCGCGTGGCCGAACACCGGGGCGTGGAACCCTGACCGCCTACGGCCAGCCGAGCCTACTTCCCGCCCACACAGCACCGGGGTACAGTGTTGTCTGGATGAGTACGCGGAAGGCCCCGACAGGAATCCTGTCGGGGCCTCTCTGCTGTCTGGGGACCTAACCGTGTCGAACGATGCAGATAAGCGCTCCCCACTCACCACCGGGGACAACGACGTGCCCGTATTCGGGGTTCATAGAGTCGCGGATGGCAGCGTCTCCTCCAGGCACGTCGGCGACCTCTACGCAGTTCGAAGGGTTGCTGTACGAGGACTTACGGAACTCTAGAGCATCGGTGGATGAGTACATGGTCGTGACTTTCTAAGCGGCTAGTGATCGCAGGTATGCGGGCACGTCGTCGGGGTCGAGCGCCTTGGCGAGCAACCGGTCAAAGCACTGTCGGTACCGAGTGATCTCTGCTGGCTTCTCCAGGTACAAGCCGTCCGTGTTCGTCTCCACGAACACGAGCGACGGCGCGGATTCATAGTCCAGGATCGAGAATGGTCCCCCCATTCCAGCATGCAGACCCGCAGTGACTGGCAGCACCTGAAGAGTGACCGAGTTGGGTGCTTCAGCAAGCTCAATCAGTCGCTGCACTTGAGGGCCGAACAGGTCAGGGGACGCGCGCAGCATCAGCAAGGCGCTCTCATGCATGACGGCCCATACGTCAGGGGGATCGTCGTTCTCCAGGACTTCCTGTCGCTTTACCCGAGCCTCTACCGTTCGTTGGATGTCCGCAGGGTCTCGGATGAGGGTGGCTTGCGCGATCGCTGCAGAATACGCAGGAGTCTGCAACAGGCCAGGGACGTACTGCGGCTCAAACAGCCGAACACTCTTCGCTCCGGCTTCGAGTGAGGCGTAGGCTCCGCCGAGCACATCGTCGTATCGGTTCCACCAGCCTCGCTCACGTGACTGCCGTGTGAGGGAGAGGATCGAGTCACGTTCCCGGGCGTCCGCTACCCGGTATAGGTCGAGAAGTACCCGGATGTCGGTGACAGCGGGTTTCTTGGACCGACCAGTCTCGATGTTGGAGATTTTCGTACTCGACCATTCGAGCTCGTCGGCGACCTGTTCGATCGTCATGTGCGCATCGAGTCGCTTCGCTCGCATTTGTGCAGATAGTTGGCGCCTCGCGACGGACGCGCTGCTCACATCGACCTCCCCAGTGGACCGGTTTGATGCTATCCCCCATGAGCCAGAAACAGACATTTCGCAACTCCCCATCGCGATGATGCAATCAGGATAGCCTTCATCAGGACTTGCGATTTAAAATTTTTAAGTTCAGTATGGATCCTGTACTCATCCATCGCCGCCCTCATCCAGCGGCATCTGAGCACCAGGAGTTCGCCCATGGAGCGATACCTGAACCTGTCCGAGCTGGCCTACGTGCGCCACCGAGCCGCTGAGCTGCTGAGCTGCCGTCGCCCCCGTAACGCGGGGCGCGTGCGCACCTACGCCGCTACTCCCCGAACCCAGGCCGAGGGTCGGCCGCCTAGTTCGCCCCGGCAGCCGCAGGTCCCCGGGCCCCGGCGCCCCCTGGACGCCGCACCCCTCGATGTCCTCCACACGGTCCTGGTGGGATTGCGCCAGCCGGGGGTGGCGCTCTGATGCTCGACACCTGCACCGCAGACCTGCTCACTGCCGCCGAAGACGCCCTCCGCGCCCCCGCGCACCTGGCCCCGCAACAGCTCTCCGAGTGGCACGCCCACACCCTGCGCAACCGGCTCCCGCTCATCCGGGACGCCCTGCGCATCGCCCGCCAGGAAGGCGACGCCGAGCTGGCCACCCAGCTCATCGACCAGGCCGTCGCCGACCACCCCTCCTGTCCGGTCCCGCCGCCCCGCACAGCCAAGGCAACCGGGAATGGGAGTGACGGGGCGCGCCTGCGCCTTCCCATGCACAAGAGCGCAACCTCCGAGAGCGAGCTGCCCATCCCCGAGCACGTCCTGTGCTCGCTGCTCTACCGGCACTGGACCATGACCGTCGAGGGCCAACCGCCCGACGAGGTCTACGTGGGTCGGCGCCCCTTCGGCTGGTCGGGCCAGGGCGACCCCTTCGAGCGGATCACCGCACCCACCCGCACCCAGCTCCTGCGCCTGCTCGCCCACCGCCACCTGGGCATCAACCCCAAGAAGCCCGGCGGCCCGAAGCCACCCACCGCCTGAACCCGCCAACCCCGCACGCCCGCCGAGGCACCCAGCACTCTTCCCGGACCCGGCGGGCGCGCGGCCCCCAGACCTAGTACTCCAGCACCGCCCCACCCCGACGGCGCTGTGCAACGGAAGGCAAGGCATGGCCACCACCACAACCGACACCCGGCTGCGACCAGTGCTGAACGCGCCCCGGGGCCACCGCTTCTCCCGCCCCGGCTCCTCCATCCGTACCGACCCTCGCCGGACGGAACCCCGCCCTACGGACCCTCGTCCCACGCAAGCCCGACCCGAGTCGCACCAGGCCCGCCGGGAACGGCTGCTGCGGCAGATGCAGGGCAACCCGAAGGTCGCCTACATGCTCGAACACGGCGCCGTCCCCCACTGGGTGACGGTCGCCCGCCAACGGCGGGAACGAGCCGAGCGGGAAGCCGAACAGGCTCGGGAGGCCGTCGAGCCCCCGCCCGAAGCCCCTCCGGAGTTCCCCTCCGCTTCCCGGGGCCGCCACCGGGCCCCGCGCCGGTGGTGGGCCTGGCCAGCCCTGGCCCTGAGCACGGCCCTGCTCTCGGGGAACCAGGCGATGGAAGCGATAGCAGAAGCAGCCTTCCAAACCGGCGGGCTCCCGCTCTGACCACTGCGGTGACGTGGCCGCCGCCCCAGTCAGTTGGCTCGGGGCGGCGGACCGGGCTCAGGAGCCGTCGAAGACCAGCGTGGACGCCGCCGTGCCCGCGTGGCCGAACACCAGGTACAGGTCGCGCACACCGGTGACCCGCTCGACCGGGAAGCGGACCTCCACGAAGTCGTAGGCCCCCTCCCCCTGCGGCACCCCGACCTCGCCGATGACCGGGCCGGTTTCCGGGTCGTCCAAGCGCAACAGCACGGTGGTCGAACGGGACCCGTTGAGGCCGACCCGGCACTCGGAAACGCCTTCGCCCAGGTCTACATCGCGGAAGGCCGCCCACGCACCGTCCACTGCGGCACGGACCGCGTCCGCGGGGACCTCCGACCCCACGGCAACCGGCTCCGGGGCGACCGGGCACAGCCGCAGCCCTCGGGCCTCGTCGAACCGGTCCGCGGCCCACCGGACACGGGCGTCGCGCGGGCCGACGGCCTCTCCCGGCACATCCAGGGGCACGGCGGCCGCGATGTCCAGCGCCGAACGCCCCACCAGGACCTCCCGCGGCGCCTCCTCCACCACGAAGCGGTCGCCGATGGTGTCCCAGGTCGCCAGCGCCTCGACGTCGAACCCGACCCGGGCGACCTCGGTGGCCCCCGGTTCGACCCGCACCCGGGCGAAGCCGCGCAGGGCCCGGGAGGGCTGCCGCACCCGGGACCCGGTCTGCCGCGTGTAGACCTGGACGACCTCCTCGGCGGCGCGCGCACCGGTGTTGGCGAGGGCCACGGTGACCGTGACCCGGCCGTCGGCGACCGACACCTCGGGGGTGCCGTACTCGGCGCGCCCGTACCCGAGGCCGTGCCCGAAGGGGTACAGCGGCCGCCCCTCGAAGTACAGGTAGGTCGAGCGGGCGGAGATGACGTCGTAGTCCAGCAGGTCGGGCAGGTCGTCGGTGTCCCGGTACCAGGTCTGGGTGAGGCGGCCCGAGGGTTCGGCCCGCCCCAGCAGGACGTCGGCCAGCGCCCTGCCGTATTCCTGTCCGCCGTGCGCGGACCAGACGACCGCCGAAAGGTGGGTGTCTGCCCAGGTCACCGCATACGGGTACCCGCTGCACAGGACGAGGACGGTCGACGGGTTGGCCTCGTGGACCGCCCGCAGCACACGCTCCTGCCCGGTCGGCAGGTCCAGGTCGGCGCGGTCCTCGGTCTCCCGCCCGTTGACCATGGGGTGGTCGCCGGCCACCACGACGGCGGTGTCGGCGCGTGCCGCGGCCTCGGCGGCGGCCCGGGCGCCGGTGCCCAGACCGTGGATCCGGAAGGCCGCCCCCTCCTCCGCCGGTGCGTCGGCACCCGCCATGCGAAGGCCGCCGTCGTCGGCGACGGTGACGGAACGGCCGGTGTGCACCTGGGCGAGCCGGAACCGGCCGTCCGGCAGTTCGGTGAGGCGGAAGGTCTGGCGGACCTCCCAGGTACCCGGTCCGGGTGCGGTGCAGGCGAGGGTCGACCCCGGCCCCTCGTCGACGTATCGGCCGGTGTCGGCCGAACGCAGGGCGTGCGCGCCGCCGCCCCAGTCGAAGAGGGCGAATTCCGCGGTCTCTTCGGTCCCTTCGGGCCATTCGGAAGCGCCGACCACCCGGAGCCGGCCTTCGGCGTCGAGGACCACCCGGCCGGCGTCGGCCTCCAGGGTGATCCGGTCGGTGCCCTCGACGAACTCCACCTCGCAGTCCTCGGCCAGCCCCTGGCGAGCGGTCACGGCGTAGGGCAGGGTCCCGCAGTACCAGTCCTCCAGGACGCTGTCGGCGAGCTGCCCCACGACCGCGATCCGGGTGCGTTCGCGCAGGGGCAGCAGTCCGTCGTTGCGCAGCAGGGTGAACGAGCGGGTGGCGGCCTCCCGGGCCAGTTCACGGTGTTCGGGGCTGTGCAGTGCGCCCTCGGGGACCGCTTCCGGGTCGGGTTCGCCCAGCCGGAGGCGGACCGAGAGCACGTTGCGGACCGCCTCGTCGACGTCCTCCTGGGAGAGCAGGCCCCGGTCGAGGGCCTTCCGCAGGTGCGCGAGGGTGGCCTCGGGCCGGTCGTCGTCCTGGGTGAAGCTGTCCAGCCCCGCCCGCAGCGCGTGGGCGTAGGCGGTGGGGCCGTCGGGGTGGAATCCCTGGAGTCCGAACAGGTTGCCCGGGGCGTGGGCGTCGCTGACGACGAGGAGCCGGCCGGGAGCGGCGCGGCGCAGGACCCCGTTGACGAGCGGGCTCAGGTGGGCCGGTCGGCCGTTGACCAGGTTGTAGGAGGGCATGACGGCCAGCGCCACCCCCTCCCGTAGTGCGGGCAGGAATGCGGGGAGTTCGTACTCGCGCAGGACTCGCGGGGGCAGGTCGCTGGAGGTGGTGCAGCGGTCGGTCTCGTTGTTGTAGCCGAGGAAGTGTTTGAGGGTGGGCGCGGTGCGCGGCTGTGGGCCGTCACCGATCAGTCCGCGGGCGTAGGCGGCGCCGAGGAGTCCGGTGAGCCAGGGGTCCTCGGAGTACCCCTCCTCGTTGCGCCCCCACCGGGGGTCGCGGAGCGGGTTGACGACGGGTGCCCACACGTTGCGCCCGGCACGGGGGTCCCGGCCCCGCACGGCGAGGAGTTCGGTGGCGGTTGCCTCGCCGACCCTGCGGAGCAGGTCGGTGTCCCAGGCGGCGGCCAGGCCGACGGCTTGGGGGAAGACCGTGGCCTCACCGAGCCAGGCCAGGCCGTGCAGCGCCTCCGTGCCCGTATGGAAGTCGGTGAGGCCGAGCCGTTCGACCGGTGCCTGGTGTTGGTGGAGCAGGCCAAGGCGCTCTTCGGGGGTGAGCCGCCGAAGCAGCTCCTCGACCCGTTCGGCGATCGAGGGCTCGGTGGTGCCGTAAGTCTGTCGGGGGGTGCTCATCAGCGGTGTCTCCCTGCTGAGGTGGTCCTCGTCGATCAAAATCGAAACGCTTCGACTTTAACCCGCACAAGGCCTTGTGTGGCAGATCACTCTGGAGTAATTTGACTCTTCAATCGGGCCACTCAATTCATAGCAAAATGGTCTGGCGATTCCTACCCCCGGGTTTTGCCGCCCGGGCCGATCGAAGGAACGGCCGAGATGTCCTACCCCCCGACACCGGTACAGAGCCGACGTCGCTTCCTCCGCCTGATGGGCGCCTCAGGCGCAGCCCTCTTCTCCACCCGAATGCTCTCCGCTTGTTCCGGCGGCGATACCGGCGGAGGCGGATCCGCCTCCGCTTCCACAGACCTCGACGAGCTGATCCCCACCTTCCGTGCCTTCGAAGGGGCCGTCCCCGACATCCTCGGGGTCGACGGCGCCCCCGACGGATTCACCGCCTACCCGGACTCCTTCGTCCAAGGCACCGACGGCGTGCGGGGCTCGGGCGGCCAGTACACGGCGATGACACCCATGTGGGGCCCGCTCCCGCCCGGACTGGGCTCCAACTCCTTCTACGACTACGTCAACGAGAAGATCGGCGCGACGGTCGAGTTCAACTTCCAGGACGGCAACACGATCGTCGACAAGATGAACGCCGTCATCGCGGGCCGGGACATCGCCGACATCACGATGTTCCCCGACTGGACGATCAACCTGATCCCCCAGTTCAACCGGGCCGTCGGCGAACTGTTCGAGGATCTGGGCCCTTACCTTTCCGGGGACGCGGCCCTGGCCTACCCCATGCTCGCCAACCTGGACAGCGACGCCTGGCGGGCCAACGTCTTCAACGAGCGGCTTCAGGGCATCCCCTGGCCCTCGGAGCCCTTCAGCGACTGGGTCCTCTACCGGCGCGACCTGCTGGAGGACGAGTACGGGCTGGCCACCCCCACCACCGCCGAGGAGCTGTTCGAGCTCGGCAAGGAGGTCAACGACCCCGACAACGACCGCTGGGCCTTCGACGACTTCACCCTGACCGCCCGCCAGATCTTCGGCGCGCCCCGGCAGTGGCGGTACGAGAACGGCGAGCTCGTGCACATGTTCGAGACGGAGGAGTGGCGCGCGAGCGTGGAGTTCATGCGCCGCGTCTTCGACGCCGGGCTCGTCCACCCCGACATGGTGGCCCAGGGCGACAACTCCAAGGAACTCCTCAACTCCGGGCAGCTGATCTTCGCCCAGGACGGCCTGGGCGGCTGGCACGAGGCCTACGGGCAGATGCTCGGCGACAACCCGGACTTCCGCCTCGACCTGATGCCCGTGTTCGGCCACGACGGCGGGGACCCGCTGATGCACCTGAACGACCCCTCCCTGCAGTCCGTGCTGATCCGCAAGGACATGGACCCCGAACAGGTGGAGGAGATCCTCGCCGTCATCAACTTCTGCGCCGCGCCCTTCGGCACGCAGGAGTACATGGACTACCGGTACGGGGAGGAGGGGGTCCACTTCGAGTTCAACGACGACGGGGCGCCCGAACTCACCGACCTGGGCAACACCGAGGTCAACGACGGCTACTACTTCATCAGCGGACGGCCGCCCGCGGTCAGCGAGAGCCAGTACCCGGACTTCGTGGACTGGAAGACCAGCTGGTTCAACGACGCGATCGCCTACGCCGGCGAGGACCCGTTCGCCGGCATCCGCATCCAGCTGCCCGAGCGCTTCTCGGGCGCCGAGATGCCCCTGACCGACCGGGTGGAGAACATCATCCGCGGCCGCGAGGACCTGTCCGCCCTGGACGACGCGGTCGACGAGTGGCGGCGCGACGGCGGAGACGAAGGCCGGGAGTTCTTCTACGAGGTCCTCCAGGAGCACGGTCGTGACTGACCGCGCGGGCAGCACGGACACCGCCGTCGCGTCTCCGCCACCCGAGGGCGGGACGGGCGGCGGCCGTCCCGCGCACCGTCCGGACCGGCCGAAGAAACGGCGCACCTCCGGCCCGGGGCTCGGGGCCCGGATGCGCCGCGACTGGCAACTGCTGCTGATGACCGTCCCGGCCATCGGGCTGCTCGCGGTGTTCCACTACGTGCCGACCATGGGCAACATCATCGCCTTCCAGAACTACAACCCCTGGGACGGCGTCACCGGCAGCCCGTGGGTGGGGTTCGCCCAGTTCGAGCAGCTCTTCGGCGACCCCCGCTTCTGGCGCGCAGCGGGCAACACGCTCATGATCGCCGGCGTGCAGCTGGTGTTCTTCTTCCCCATCCCGATCGCGCTGGCGATCCTGTTGGACAGCGTGATCAGCCCCCGGCTGCGCCTGATCCTGCAGAGCATCGTGTACATGCCGCACTTCTTCTCCTGGGTACTGGTGGTGACGCTGTTCCAGCAGATCCTGGGCGGGGCAGGCCTGTTCTCCCAGTGGTTGCGGCAGAACGGGTACGGGCCGCTGGAGATCATGTCGAACCCGGACGCCTTCCTGTTCGTGGTCACCTCGCAGATGGTGTGGAAGGACGCGGGTTGGGGGACGATCATCTTCCTCGCGGCCCTGGCCGCCATCAACCCGAACCTCTACGAGTCCGCGGCCGTGGACGGGGCGAGCCGGTGGCAGCGGATCTGGCACATCACCCTGCCCGGTCTGCGCCCGGTGATCATCCTGCTGCTCATCCTCAAGCTCGGCGACATCCTCAACGTCGGCTTCGAGCAGTTCTTCCTGCAGCGGGACGCGTTCGGCTCCCGCGTGTCCGAGGTGCTCGACACCTTCATCTACCACCAGACGCTGGTCACCGGGAACTTCAGCGCGGGGGCCGTGGCCGGCCTGGTCAAGGGCCTGGTCGGACTCGTGCTGATCCTGATCGCCAACAAGGTGGCCCACAAGATGGGCGAGGACGGGATCTACAGACGCTCATGAGTACTCTCTTCCAGGACCGCCCCGTGTGGGCGGAACGACCGAGCCTCCCTGAACGCCTGGCGAAGAACACCGTCCTCACGGGCATCGCGCTGGTCGTGCTCTTCCCCTTGTACGTGGTGGTGCTGACCAGCCTGTCGACCGCTTCGGCGGTGAACGCGGCGGGCGGCCTGGTGGTGGTCCCCGACGGACTGTCGTTGCAGGCCTACGCGGACCTGTTCAGCGGCGGCGTCGTCACCCGGGCCGTGTCCGTGAGCCTGGGGGTCACCTTCGTGGGGACCGCGGTGAGCCTGGGCGCGACCATCCTGGCCGCCTACGGGCTCTCCCAACCGGGCTCCCTCTGGCACCGCCCCCTGCTGTTCGCGGTACTGCTGACCTTCCTGTTCGCCCCCGGGATGATCCCGGTGTACCTGCTGATCAGCGACCTGGGACTGATCGACAGCTACTGGTCGCTGATCCTGCCCACGGCCGTCAACGCGTTCAACCTCGTGGTGATGCGGGCGTTCTTCATGAACCTGCCCCGGGAGATCTCCGACAGCGCGCGTGTGGACGGGGCGAGCGAGTGGACCATCCTGACCCGCTTGGTGCTGCCGATGTCCAAGGGTGTCGTCGCGGTGATCGGTCTGTTCTACGCGGTGGGCTACTGGAACGCCTTCTTCAACGCCATCCTGTACATCAACGACAACGCCAAGTGGCCGCTGCAGCTGGTGCTGCGCCAGTACGTGCAGCAGGGCCAGCAGCTCAGCTCCAGCTCGGTGGTGGGCGAGGCCGTCCAAGGCACCGCCTCGGCGCCGAACCTGGCCATCCAGATGGCGATCGTGGTGGTGGCCCTGGTGCCGGTCATGTTCATCTACCCGCTGGTGCAGAAGCACTTCACCAAGGGCGTCATCATCGGCGCCGTCAAGGGCTGAGTGCCGGACGGCGCTCGAACGACACGCACAAGAGGGGGCCGGGAACCGACGCGCGCGGATCCCGGCCCCTACCCCTACACCGTGTGTCAGGCGGGATCGCCGTAGATGATCCCGCGTCCGTTGGTACCGATGTAGACGCGTCCGTGGACGTCCGGGTCGCCGGTGATCACGGACCCGGTCCAGCCCCACTGGTTCTCGTCGTCGTTGATCCGCAGCCAGGAGTCCCCGGCGTCGTCGGAGCGGAAGATGCCGCGCACCCCGTCGATCCGGGAGCTGGTGTACACGGCCGGGTAGTCCTCACCCGGCGCGGGCGCGCCGAAGCCGACCGCGTCGCCCTCGTCGACCTCCTCGATCCGCTCGAAGGTATCCCCGGCGTCCGTGGTGCGCCACATGCCGTAGGCGTCGTCCTCGGCCCCGCCGGCGACCCACACGTCGCCGCTGTGGCCGGGCACCGCCCCGAAGCGGACGTCGCTCTCGACGGGCAGTTCGCCGAAGTCGGAGGCGGTGAAGGTCTCCCCGCCGTCGGTGCTGGTGTGGAAGACGCCGTCGGCGATCGCGTAGAAGAGGTCCGGGTCGTCCCGGTCGGCCTCCACCCGCGCGCCCTCGGGGACGCCGTCGGCGGCGGTCCAGGACGAGCCCTGGGTGGTGGACACGTGCACGCCGGTCCCCTCGGGGCTCCAGACCACGGAAGAGCCGTCGGCGGCCACGGCGACCGTTCCGCCGCCGCTCACCCCGTCGGGCTCCTGACCCTCCCACCAGGTGTCGCCGCCGTCGTCGGAGACCCCGATGTGCGAGGTTTCGTCGTCCTCGGCGTCACCGGTGCGCACCACCAGCTCCGGGGCGAGTTCGGCGAAGTCCACGCTCATGCCGTTGCCCCAGTAGGGCTGGTGGTGCATCTCGTCGGGGACCTCGTCGAGGTCGTGGTGGGCGAAGCCGCCGATGTCGGCCATGACCGAGACCAGCGGGCCGCCGGGCAGGGCGGCGAGGTCGTGGATGGAGGTCTCCTCCAGGCCGTGGACCTTCACCTCGATGTCGAACGCGGTGTCGGAATCCCAGTTCGTGAGGTTGTCGCTGCCGTAGATGGTGGCACCGGTGCCGTACATGAAGCGGTCGGAGTCGAACGGGTCGATCGACATGCCCTGGGTCATCCAACCCAGCTTGGGCTGGGTCTCGGGGGGTTCGGCCTCGCCGCCGAAGTCCAGCCAGGGCGCGGTGGAGATGTCCATCTCGTAGCGGTTCTCCCGCTCGGGGTAGTCGCTGTAGTCCCACGCCTGCGTCCACGTCTCGCCGCGGTCGGTGCTGCGGAAGATCTGGATGTCCGGCCACCAGGAGATCTGGGTGGCCACCATGAGCGTGTCCGGGTTCTGCCGGTCTACGGTGAGACCGCCGTAGCCGAACTCGTTGTCCTCGGAGTCGGACGGGACCGGGCTGACCAGGGTCCACTCCTCCTCGTCGACGTCGTAGCGCCACAGGTCGCCGGAGTCGCCGTCGTAGGGGCCGGGGGTGGCGGTGGTGGCTACGTAGAGCTGTCCGCCTTCGTGGTCCAGGACTCCGTGTGCGGGCAGGTGGCCAGTGGGTGCGCCGGGCAGGGCCTCCCAGCTCTCGCCGCCGTCCTGGCTGCGGTAGACGGTGTTCTCCAGGTCGGCGACGCCCACATAGACGTCCTGGGTGACCGAACCCTCCGACCCGGTGCGCTGATCGAACTCCACCCAGGTCACACCGGTGATGTCGTCGTGCACGCCATAGGGGTCGTCGGGGTCCTCCACGTAGTCGCCGGGGTTGGGGAACTCCTCGACCTCGGCCCAGGTCTCACCGTGGTCGGTGCTGCGCCACAGGCCGTGGCCGCCTCGGGCCCCGAAGTACACGACGCTGTTGTCGTTGGGGTCGACCATGAGGCGTTCGCCCAGGCCGCGGCCGGGCATGTTCCCGCCGAGCTTGAAGGGCAGTTCGGTGGCCTCCCAGGTCTCGCCCCGGTCGTCGGAGCGCAGGATGGCGCCGTTGTTCGGGTCCCAGTCGTTGGTGTAGGTGCCGGCCGCGGCGTAGACGCGATCCGGGTCGACCGGGTCGGTGGCGAGGCTGACGATGCCGGTCCAGCCCCAGTCGTCCCAGCCGATCCAGTCGAGCATGGACTGCCAGCGCTCGGTGTCGGGGTCCAGGCGGTAGGCGCCGCCGATGTCGGTGCGCGCGTAGACCAGGTCGGCTTCGGTCTCGTTGAAGACGATGTTCGGGACGAAGCCGCCACCGGCGATCTGGGCGTTGTCCCAGTCGTAGGCGGTTTCCGCGGTGGCGGCGACGGGCGACGCCTCGTGCACGCCGTTCGCCGCTCCGAGAGAGGCGGCGAGGGCGAGGGCGGCCGTACCGGCTAAAGCGGCCACTCCCACGTGGGAGCGCTTCCATCTGTACTGGTGAGGTGTCCTGGATCCGGGCATGAGCGGGGCTCCTCGCTAGGGGGTCCAACCCGCCGGGCCGTGCGAAGAACCTCGCCCGGCGGGAATTGTGGTGCCAGTGTGTATTCGCCCCGACGGAACGTCAACGGGGGTTGTGCGGATTATTTCGAAGCGATTCGATACCGACATTCAACGATTCGGCAATTGCCCCAGGACACATGTGGTGATCCCTTCTTCCAACCACAGCCTCCGGTCTCCGTCCGGCATGCGCACAAGCAGTGGTCCGCCCTCGATCGAGCGCAGCTCCACCGACACCCGGCCGGCGCCCCACTCCAGCCGCTCCACCACCACCCCTCCACGGGCGCGCAGCCCCTCCACCGAGCCCGAAGACCAGTCCTCGGGGAGCGCCGGCAGGACCTCCAACCGCCCCTCCCCCGAACCCAGCAGCATGGCCGCCACCAGCGCCGGGTATCCGCCGGCGATGTCCACGTTGAAGATCCGGCCGCGGTTGTGTGTGGGTACCAGGGTCGGGCGCCAGTACCGGTCGGTCAGCAGGGACAGCGCCTCGTGGGCCGGTTCCGCCATGCCCAGCGCCGCGGCAGCCAGCCCCAGCTGCACCAGGCCGAAGGCCATCTCGTCCGACTCGGCCCCCCGCCACCACGCCAGGCGGGCGTGCACCGCGCGGGAGGCCGCGTCGGCCAGGGCTGGGTCGGCGAAGGCCGGGTCCCGCTCGTACCAGAGCGGATACAGGTGGGAGGCGTGCCGGTGCACGTGCCGGTCTTCCTGGCGCACCGGACCCGCCGGGCCCGCCCACTCCGCGAGTTCACCGGCGGCGTTGATCCGGTACGCGGGCAGCCGGGCGAGCAGCCCGGCCCACCGACGCGCGCCGGGCAGGCCGAGGATCCGGTGGGCCCGTATCAGGTTGCGCAGCAGGTCGCGGACGGCGGCCACGTCCATGGTCGCGTTCACGCAGGCCTGCCCGTCGCCGTCGGCGGGGGTGTTCTCCGGCGAGTAGGAGGGTGAGAACCCGTCCGGGCCCAGGAAGTCCTCGTGGAATCTCGCGGCCTCGGTGAGGAAGGGGAGGGCGCGGCGGCGCAGGAAGCCGCGGTCCCGGGTGTGGGCGAAGTGGTCCCAGTACAGGCGGCCCAGCCAGGCCGCCCCGGCGGTCCAGCAGGTCAGGCACCACTCGGGGCCGAAGTGGTTGGCCCGCCCGCTCGTGGAGGCGTGCGCAGGAAGCAGCAGACCGCGGCAGCCGTAGAGGCGCCGCGCGTTCTCCCGCAGGTCGTCGGCGTAGCCGTCCAGCAGGTCGAACAGGCCGGTCATCAGCTCGGGGGTGCCGGTGGGGTGCAGGGCGGACACCGCGACGGGAAGGTTGCCGTCGAAGGTGTAGCCGGAGCGCCAGGGCGGGTCGTAGGTGCCGCTCCACACCCCTTGAAGGGTGGGCGGGAGGTCCCCGCAGGCGGAGACGGCCGCGTACCGGCCGGCGTCGACGTGCCGGGCGACCCGCTCCCCCGAGTCCCCGGCCAACCGGATCCGGAACCGGCCCATGAGGTCGGCGTGCAGCCGGCGGTGCCGTTCCAGGAGGTGCGCCGGTGATCCGGTGGGCGGTTCGGACACCCGTGGGCGCTGCTCCTCGCCGGGTCCGCCCGCCCCGGCACGGGCCCGGCGCACCTCACTTCGGGCCGGGTCCACCTCGGTACGGGCCCGGAGCACGAGTCGCCGCACCCCTCGCAGGACCAGGTGATCCCCCGAGGCCCGGACCGTGCCGCCCACGGCCTCGGCCGCGCAGGTCACCGTGTACCCGGTGACCGCCCCGGGCGGTGCCTCCGGGAAGGCCGCGCGCAGCACGAGGCGCTCGGCGGTGGCCTCCACCCGGGCACGGAGCGGGACCGGCGCCTCCTCGGGCAGGGTTCCCAGGGCGAGGGTTCCGTCCAGCCCTTCCAGCCGGGCGAGTTCGATGACCGCCACGTCGTCGGCGCGGGAGACGAAGACGCGGTGCACGCTCCCGTCCGGCGGCTCCTCGGTGACCACTCCGGTGTCCAGGTCGCAGGAACGGACCACCGGACCGGGCAAGGGGTTCTCGGGGACGAAGGACAGCTCGGCCGCCCCGACCAGCGGGTCGATCCAGTGTGTTCCCTCGTAGCCCTCCCCCTCCGCGATCCCCGCGATCCGCTCGGCCACCGCACGGGAGCGCCCCCGCCGCAGAAGGGCTCGCACCTCCGGCAGTGCGGGGGCGGTGAACGGTGCGGGGAGGGCGGTCCGGACCGGCAGGAAGAGCCGTTCGTGGCAGAGCGTCACGCGCAGGCGGTCGGGGCTAGAGTGCACGAGTGCGCCCTGTCGGCCGTTTCCGCTGATCAGCGCATCCTCCCAGTCGAGGACCGGGCTCTGCGTACGAATAGTGCGGGCTCTGGGACTGTCGCTTGGGAGATTCAAGGGGCATCCTTACCGAGTCGAAGCGATTCGAAGGAGCGTGAACCCATGCCCGTCCTGTGGTTCGGCGGTGACCACAACCCCGAGCAGTGGCCCGAGGAGGTGCGTGCCGAGGACATGAGTCTGATGCGTCGCGCCGGCGTGAACCTGGTGACGCTGGGGGTGTTCTCTTGGGCACTGCTGGAGCCCCGCGAAGGCGAGTTCGACTTCGCCTGGCTCGACCGCGAACTCGACCGGTTGGCCGACGCGGGCGTGGGCGCCGCCCTGGCCACCCCCACCGCCTCGCCGCCACCTTGGCTGAGCCTCGCGTACCCGGACGCGCTGCCGGTCACCGCCGACGGGGTACGGCTGACCCACGGCAGCCGGGACACCTACGACGTGACCTCCCCCGCCTACCTCGCGGCGTGCGACCGGATCGTGCGCGCCCTGGCCGAACGGTACTCCGGCCACCCGGCACTGCGGATGTGGCACGTGCACAACGAGTACGGCACCTGGACGCACTCCGCCCACGCCGACGCCGCGTTCCGGGCCTGGCTCCGGCAGCGGCACAGGGACCTGGACAGGCTGAACGAGGCCTGGACCACGGCGTTCTGGGGACAGGGCTACTCCGCCTGGGAGCAGATCCGGACCCCGCGCGCCACCCAGTACCTGGCCAACCCCGCGCACGTGCTGGACTTCCGGCGCTTCCTGTCCGACGCGATGCTCGACCACTACCTGGCCCAGCGGTCGGTCCTGAAGGCCGCGAACCCCCAGGTCCCGGTGACCACGAACCTCGCCTTCGGCGGCTGGGTGCCGGTGGACCCGTGGCGGTGGGCCGAACACATGGACCTGGTGGCGGTGGACGACTACCCCTCCGAGCCGGGGGCGGCCGCGGCCGAGCAGACCGCCTTCGCCGCGGACCTGGCCCGGTCGTACGCCGCCCGCGTCCCCGGTGAAGGGCGCCCGTGGCTGCTGACGGAGCAGGCCGCCGGGGTCGTGTACACCGGAGGCCGGACCGTGGCCAAGGCCCGCGGTGAGATCCTCCGGCACAGCCTTTCGCACGTCGCGCGCGGCTCGCGCGGGGCGATGTTCTTCCAGTGGCGGGCCTCCCGCGGCGGGGCCGAGCAGTGGATCTCGGGGATGGTTCCGCACGCCGGCCCGGAGTCGAGGATCTTCCGCGAAGTGTGCGAGCTCGGCGCGGTGGTGCCCAGGATCGCCGGGGCGGCCGACGCCGAGGTCCCGGTCGACGCGGCGGTGACCTGGGACCCGGAGTCGTGGTGGGCGATGGACGCGGCGTCGTTGCCGGACCGGGGACTGAGCCACGAGACGGCGGTCCGGCAGGTGCACCGGGCGCTGTGGCGGTCGGGCCGCACGGTCGACTTCGTCCGCCCGGACCGCTCCCTCCTGGACGTGCCGCTGCTGGTCGTGCCCGCGCTCTATCTGGTGTCGGACGACGCCGCCCGGCACCTCACCGGCTACGTGGAACGGGGCGGGACCCTGGTGGTGACCCCGTTCAGCGGGATCGCCGACCAACACCGCACAGTGCTGGTCGGGGGCTACCCGGGGGCGCTGCGCGACCTGCTCGGGGTGCGGGTGGAGGAGCAGCGGCCCGCCCCCGAGTGCGAGGTAGCGGAAACCGACCTCGGCCCGGTCCGCGGTTGGACCGAGGCGGTCCATACGGACGGGGCCGAGGCCGTGGCACGGTACCGGTCGGGCGAACTGGCCGGCCTCCCGCTGCTGACGAGGCGGCAGCGGGGCGCCGGCACCGCCTGGTACCTGTCCGCCCGCCTCGGCGACGCTGAGCTGGGTGCCCTGCTGACCGGGATCGGGCCCCGGGCCACCGCCGCCGACCTGCGTCCGGTGTCGGCGGCGGCACCGGAGTCGGCACAGGCACCGGTGCCGGAGGGCACCGCCGGGGAGCCGACCGTGGAGGTGGTACGGCGCACGGACGGGGAGAGCCGGTGGGTGTTCCTGCTCAACCACACCGACGCCCCCTGTCCCGTCGACCCCGCCGCCCTGGGGGTCGGTTCCGATGCCGAGGACCTGGTGCGGGCCGCACCGGTCGACGGGCTGGTGGTCCCGGGCGGCGGGGTCGCGGTCGTGCACGACCTCAGCCGGTGATCGGGAGGTCCGCACCCTCCCGCAGCAGGACGGGTACACGGTCCAGCGGGGCGTCGACGGTGACGACCCGTCCGCCCCGGTGGGCCCGACCCGTCCACGGGTCGGTCCACGAGGCCCCCTCCGGAAGGTAGACGTCCCTGGTCCGCGCCCCGTACTCGGTGACGGGGGCCACCAGGACGTCCGGGCCGAACAGGAAGACGTCGCCCTCCGGCCAGGCGTTCGGGTCCTCCGGGAAGTCGACGAACAGCGGACGCATCGGCGGCAGACCGGTCTCGTGGGCCACCCGCATCTGCTCCATCACGTAGGGACGCAGGCGCTCCCGCAGGAACAGCAGGTCACGCAGCAGCTCGTAGACCTCCTCGCCGTAGGACCAGATCTCGTTGGGGCCGCCGGACATCTCCGGGTACAGGTCGTGGGTGAACGGCTCCCGGTAACCGTGCAGGCGGAACAGCGGGCAGAACACGCCGTACTGGAACCAGCGGACCATCAGTTCCCGGTACTCGGGGGACTCCTGGTCGCCGCCGTGGAAACCGCCGATGTCCGTCGTCCACCAGGGGATGCCCGACATCGCGACGTTGAGCCCTGCCCGGACCTGGGCCTTCAGGGACCCGAACGTCGGTGCGATGTCGCCCGACCACAGCGCGGCGCCGTACCTCTGGATGCCGGCCCAAGCGGAGCGGCACAGGGTGATGACCTCCTCCTCACCGGCTTCGAGCATGCCCTCGTGGAAGGCGCGCGCGTGTTCGAGCGGGTAGAGGTTGCCGACCTCGGTTCCCGGGCCCGCGTGGTAGCGCAGGTTCTCCGGGTGGCCCGGCTTGAGCTCGGGTTCACAGGCGTCCAGCCACCAGACCCGGATGCCGAGGGAGTGGTAGTTGTCGCGGATCCGGTCCCACAGGAAGGCGCGGGCGTCGGGGTTGGTGGGGTCGTAGAAGGCCACCTGTACGTGGGAGTCCACCCCCTTGTCGGCCCAGTCGGCGTGCACCGGCGGCCCCTGTTCGGTGGCCACGAGGTAGCCGCGGGACAGCATCTCGTCGTGGTTCTCGCTCAGCGGGCTCACCGAGGGCCACACGGACACCATGAGCTCAACCCCCATCCCGCGGAGTTCGGCGACCATGCCCTCGGGGTCGGGCCACTCCGCCGGGTCGAACTTCCATTCGCCCAGGTGGGGCCAGTGGAAGAAGTCGCTGACGATCACCGACAGCGGCAGCCCTCGGCGCCGGTACTCGCGGGCGACCTCCATGAGTTCGGCCTGGGTGCGGTAGCGAAGCTTGGACTGCCAGAAGCCGGAGGCGAACTCGGGCAGCATCGGCGCGTGCCCGGTGGCCTCCGCGTAGCGGGCCAGGATTCCGGCCGGACCGTCGCCGCCGGTGACCCAGTAGTCGATCTGGCGTGCGCTGTCGCTGACCCAGCGGGTGCCGTTGTCGGCCAACTCGACCCTGCCGGTGGCGGGACTGTTCCAGAGCATCCCGTAGCCGCGTGAGGACACCAGGAAGGGGACGCTCACCTCGGCGTTGCGCTGGACGAGGTCGACGACCGCGCCCTTCTGGTCGAACAGGCCGTGAGTGTGCTGGCCCAGACCGTGGACGCGCTCGTCCTCGTAGGCCTTGAAGCGCTGCTCGATCCGGTAGTAGCCGTTGCCCGTGGAGGTGTAGACGCGGGGGCCGGGCCACCAGAAGTGGGCGCGTTCCTCAGCGATCAGCTCCACGCCCTCGCGGGTGAAGCGGAGCATCCCGTCCGCGGTCACCTCCAGGGTGAGTGAACCGCTGACCAATACGGCGGTTGCACCGAGGCTGACCTTGCCCGTGCTCGGTGAGCTTTCGACGAGCGCACCGGGCAGGTCTTCTCGGATGTGGGACAGGCCGGCGCGGACGCGGATGCCGTCGGCCCCCCACGCCTGGGCGCGCAGAACCTGGTGACTGCCGCGCCACTCGAAACCGTTCTCGATCTCGTTGAACACGTGGTGTCCTTCCGATAGGGGGTGTGGAGGGTCGTGAACCGTATTGTCGAAGCGCTTCGATAACGGGTCTGGGTCAGGGGCGTCGGAAAAAGGTTCAGGAGCGGGCCAGGGGAGGTCGGGGAGAGGATCAGGGTCGGCGGACGGTACTGCCCCGTTCGGTCAGCCGCGGCTCCAGCAGGGTGACCCCCTCCAGTCCGCGGCCGTCGATCTTGTCCATGAGGAGGTCGACCGCGCGCCCGCCCAGCTCCTCGGCGGGCAACTCCACCGAGGTCAGCGGCGGCACCCCGGCGGGCACCGGACCGATCACCACGGTGGACGGCTCCGCGGCTACGTTCCCCTGGTCGGCGAAGGCCTCCAACAGCGGACCGACGGAGGGTTCGTTGTGGATGATGACCCCGGTGAGTCCGGGGCGTGTTTCCCGGAGGTCGGCGGCGACCTGGCGGGCCGTCCCCGGGGAGCAGGGGTGGTGGGAGGCGCGGATACCGCGCCTCGCCGCGGCCGCCTCGAACCCGGACAGGGTCCGCTCGGCGAAACCGGTGCGCCGTTCGTACACCGACGGAGGCTGGCCGACGAGGGCGATTTCGGTGTGCCCCAGGTCCGCCAGGTGGTCCACGCAGAGCGCACCGGCGGCGGCGAAGTCGAGGTCGACGCAGGTCAGAGCTTCGGTGTCTTCGGGAACCCCGATGAGCACGGAGGGCAGGTCGAGGGAGCGCAGGAGCGGGACGCGTGCGTCGTCGGCCTCCACGTCCATGACGACGATCCCGTCCACCATGGCGCCGCCCGAGACCCGGTGCAGACCGTCGGGGCCCTCGCCCTGAGTGAGGAGGAGGACGTCGTGGTCGTGGCCGCGTGCCGCGGTGACGACGGAGACCGCGAACTGCATCGCGACGGGGACGTGGACGTCGTCGCGCAGGGGGACCACGAGGGCGATGACGTTGCTGCGACGGCTGGCCAGGGAACGGGCCCCGGCGTGGGGGCGGTAGCCCAGGGCCTCGACAC
Source organism: Nocardiopsis nanhaiensis (assembly GCF_054778635.1). Lineage (NCBI taxonomy): Bacteria > Bacillati > Actinomycetota > Actinomycetes > Streptosporangiales > Nocardiopsidaceae > Nocardiopsis > Nocardiopsis nanhaiensis. The sequence continues at coordinate 33,428 of NZ_BAAGZJ010000044.1, read as the reverse complement.
TGTCGCGCACCCGGCGTGCGGTCGTCTCGGAGATGGAGCGTTTACCGCTGAGGACATAGGAGACCGTGCTCGGTGAAACCCCGGCGTGCTTGGCCACTTCGGAGATCCGCACCGCACCGTCCTGTCCGTAGTCGAATCGATTCGAAGAGATATTACGCACCCCGTCACGCACGCGCAATGCCCGAACCGTCGGGACGGGGCAGCCGACGGGGTCCGGCCGAGGACGCCGCCACGCGGTCTTCCCTGTCGTCCATGCGGCCGCTCTCCGCCCGCCCGTGCGGGCACCGGGTCACTTCTTGCTCGGCTTGGTGTACAGGAGAGCGTAACGCCACATGAGCAGGCGCCGCAGCCGCGCCCCGGGGAGGTGCTCGGCGGCGGCGATCCCGGTCTCGCGCAGGCTCAGGCTCGGATCGCGCATAGGCATCATTTCCAGGTGCCGGTCGGCGTCCGCCGTCGGGACCCCGGCCAACGGGCGGGCGAGCCGCAGACCGGCGCCCACGAACCACTGCGGCCCCAGGGCGGCCAGGGACGCCGCCAGGTCGGCCACGCCCTCCTCGCGGTAGAGGCCCAGAACAGCCAGGACCCCGCCGGGGGCCAAGAGGGCGGCCATCCGGTCCAGCGTCGGGCCGAACGGCATGTGGTGGACGGTCGCGACCGCGCTGACGTAGTCGTAGGCGCCGGGGACGAGTTGGGCGTCCTCGAGCGCGTCGGCCTGGTAGTTCACCGGCAGGCGGCCCGGTGTGCGCGTTCTCGCGAGGGAGATCATCTCGTCGGAGGGGTCGATCGCGTCGACGGTCAACCCGTGCAGCGCCAACCGGCGGGCGAAGCGGCCTTCACCGCAGCCGATGTCCAGCGCCCGGCCCGCGTGCGGGGGCACCGCCCGCAGGAGGTAGTCGTGGTAGTGGCTGTTGTGGTCCCAAGAGAGGTCGATGGGGCTCGGGGGGAGAATTCGACTCATACCACTGGAGGCTAACCGGCCCGGCCTCCGGCATCCAGGGAATCGCCGAGACCGACCGGGCCGGTTGCGCGCTCAGGGCGATCAGATCCGGGGTTCAGGGGCGTCCGGGCCTCGTGCGCCCCTCTCACGGGCATCGTAGAGCTCGGCGAAGTCGCGGGCGCGCTGGCGGTAGCGCTTGGCCCACGGGCCGAGGAAGACCAGGTAGGAGGCGAAGAGCAGAGCCATCCCCACCTGCCACCAGAAGTTGAGGCCGGTTTCCCCGATGGAGTAGTTGAGCACGGCCAACCCGGCGAAGAGCAGTGCCCCGACGAGGCTCATGGCGTTGATGGCCTTGGGCGAGTTGACCTTGGCTTCGGCCTGGGCCGCGACGATCCGGGCGGCCCGGTTGACGGGCTCGTCCTCGTGGAGGCCACCCCTGCGCATTTGGCGCTTGGCCTCGAGGAGATCGACTGGATCGGTGTCCGGCGGCAGGGTCGACGTGCCCAGCATGCGGCGCATCACGCGCGGCATGAACAGGATCAGGAAGCCGCACAGGACCAGGAGGGGCACCAACATCCCGACGAGGGGGAACACCAGGAGTGCTGGGTCTCCACCCACGGCGAGGAAGACCGTCACCATGGGAAGCAGCATCGCGGCAGCGATGACCAGGGAGGCCCTGACGGCGTATCCGCGCGGATTGTTCTGCGCGTAGATCTGCATCTGGCCGAACAGGGCCCTGGGATGTCGGCGAGCGGACCGGGGGTGTGTCGTGTGCTCGTTCATGTCCCCGCCTTACCCAAGGGGCGCGTTACCAATCCGAGATCTTTGGATGACTTTTTCGTGACCAACTTCAGGGTCCCTCCGGGCCACCCTCCGAAGGTTCGCCCCTCGCCGCGTCGTAGGCCGCGGCGAAGGCCCGGGCCCGCTTGTGGCCCCTCACCATCAGCGGCAGGGCGACGATGAGGACCACCAGGAAGAAACTGGCGGCCGCGAACACCGACACGGTGAGAAGGGTCCAGCCCTCGCTCGCGTAGCGGAAAAGCCACTGCAGGAACAGCATCGCCACCATCCCGCCGCAGAAGAGGCCGTTGAGGGCGGGGCCCTGGTACCTGCCCTCCATACTCCGGGCAACCAGTGTCCGCGCGATCCGGTCCACCTCCGCGTCGCCCGAGGGCGCACCCGATCCGATCACCTTCCCGGCCGCGCGCACGTCGGCCCGGCTCGCACCCTCGGGGAGGGGGTGCGAGCCCAGGGTCCGGTACAGCGTCGTCTGCAATGTCACGCCCGAGAACGCACCGACCAGCACCGATCCGAGGAAGGCCAGGAAGACCAGGAGATAGAACGGCCGCTCGATGCCGTCGAGCACGAAGGCGAAAGCAGCCACAGTACCCAGGAACACGAACAGGCCCACCGACAGCCCCGCCCAGCGGCCGATCATCCGGGGGTCCTCCCGCAGCCGGATCAACGCTTCGGAGAAGCGGCTACCGGTCTGAGGCGGCTGTTCACTCATGGCCCCTCCCGCCCCGTGCAGGAGAGCCCGCTTCCCCGTCGGGGTGCCCGGCGCCCTCGTCGTAGGCCGCGGCGAAGGCCCGGATCCGTCTGCGCTGCCGGACCGCCAGCGGGTAGAAGACCGCGGTGTAGACGCAGAAGAGGACCGCCAACCCGGCGTACATCACCGCCAGCCAGGTCCAGCCGTCGTTGGCCGTGTACTGAGCCACCACCTGGAGCACGGAAAGCCCCCCGAGCGCCCCGAAGAGGTACAGGATCGCCTTCGGGGACTGGAGCCTGCCTCTCAGGGCCTGCGCCGCGAGGATCCGCGCGATCCGGTCAACTTCGGGGTCGCCGGATGCCTCGCCGGAGCGGAACACCTTCCGGGCAGCACGCACGTCGGCGGGGTCGGCTTCGGCCGGGAGGGGGTTCGAGCGCACAGTGCGCTTGACCATGACCACCATCAGCACCGCGAAGAGGGCACCGCCCAGGGCAGCACCGGGGAGCGCCACGAAGAGGAGGACGGGGAAAGGGAACGGCCGGTCGTCAGCCCCGGCACCGACCCCGACGAAGAGGCCGAGCGCCATACCCAGGAAAAGGAGCAGGCCGAAGAACAACCCCAACCAGGGACCGGCCCGGCGCGGCTCGTTCTGGTTGCGGATTTGCAGGCGGATCAGCGCGTCGGAGAAGCGGCGACCGGTCCGGGGGGTGGAAGCCTGTTCACTCATGGGCCCGCCCTACCCGGACATGACGTTATAAACCCGTGATCTTCACCCGGGGCGGGCCGGTAGCCGGAGGCGGGCGGAGTCGTGCCGGTGTGGCTAGCCGGCCTGGCGCTTGGCCTCCAGGGCCTCCATCGCGGCGATCGCGGTGGCGACGGTCTGGTGGACCGGGACCTGCCGGTGCAGTCCGACCAGGCGGACGACCTTCGTGACGCGTTCGTTGAGTGCCGCCAACGACAGGGATCCGTTCTGCTCGCGAACGGTCCGGTAGGCGTTGATGATGACGTTGAGCCCGCTGGAGTCCATGAAGTCCAGGGCGGACAGGTCCAGGATCAGCCACGGACCGTGGTCCTCGATCGCGGCCGTGATGTGTTCCTGGAGGTCGGCGATGGTCGCGATGTCGAGCTCTCCCTCGATCGCGACGATGACACTGCGGCTTTCAACCCGCGTGCTCAGTCCGAGCCTGTGCACGTTCACTCCTCCCGGCCCCACGTTCTGAAGGTGAGGGGTCCCTCGCTTAACCATACGCAGTCCGACCGGGGACGACCACCGGGTCCGGCTCCACTCCCACAGAGCCGGTCCGGTGAGGGGAAACACGTGCGCGCCCTGGCGGCCTGGTAAGTCGTTGGACACTCACGGTATAAGCGAACCGCCGGTACGGGAATGCCATCAGGCAAGAAATTTTAGCCTCATGGGCGAGAACCACCACACCAAGGACCGGTATAGACCGTTTACCCTGTGTCATTTCACGACATGACGCCCGGTGCTGTCCGTTGTTCCTCAGACGTCCGTGCCGTCACCCTTGACCGGATCACGTTCCGTTCGCCCCCCTCGAACACCGTCACCTTGGGTGAAGGACTCCAACAGTGTGCGCGCGGCGAGAGTGGCCGTGGTGTCGCCCGATCGCACCTGGGCGGCCATCCTCGGGATGAGGTCCGCCACGCCCTCATCCCTCAGGAAGGTATCCATGAGCTGGTCGCCGACCTGGTCCCACATCCAGCTCACCCCTTGTTCGCTGCGGCGCTCGGCGAGGGACCCGTCGCGCTCCAGCACGCGCCGGTGCTCCACCACGGTCTCCCACACCTCGTCCAGCCCGTCCCCGGACAGGCCGCTGCACGTGAGTACAGGCGGCCTCCATTCGGGGTGGACCTGGTGGAGCAGGCGCAGGGCACGGGAGAGCTCCCGGGCAGCCTTGCGGGCGTCTTCGGCGTGCGGCCCGTCGGCCTTGTTCACCGCGACCACGTCCACCAGTTCCAGCACACCCTTCTTGATGCCCTGGAGCTGGTCGCCGGTGCGGGCGAGCGTGAGGAACAGGAAGCAGTCGACCATGTTGGCGACCGTCACCTCGGACTGGCCGACGCCCACGGTCTCCACCAGCACCACGTCGAACCCGGCCGCCTCCATGAGCAGCATGGTCTCCCTGGTCGCCCGGGCCACTCCGCCCAGGGTCCCGGCCGTGGGCGAGGGCCGGATGAAGGCGTCCGGGTCCACCGCGAGGTCGGCCATGCGGGTCTTGTCACCGAGGATGCTGCCGCCGGTGCGGGTGGAGGACGGGTCTACCGCGAGCACCGCCACCCGGTGCCCCATCGAGGTCAGGCGGGTGCCGAGCGCATTGATGAAGGTGGACTTTCCCACCCCGGGCACCCCGGTGATCCCGACCCGGTGGGCTTTGCCGGTGTGCGGGAGCAAGCGCACCAGGAGTTCCTGGGCGGCACGCGCGTGGTCAGGCCGACGCGACTCCACCAAGGTGATCGCCCGGGCAAGGGTGGGACGGTCCCCGGAGAGGACCCCCTCGGCGAGGGCGTCCACGTCCACCGGACGCCTCCTGCGCGCCGCCACGGTCACTCCCCTTCCTGGCCGGGGTCCGGTCGCTCCTCCAGCTGGTCGAGCAGGTCGATCGCGGCCTCCGCGATGACGGTCCCCGGCGGGAAGATCGCGGCGGCTCCGGCCTCGCGCAGCGCCTCGAAGTCACCCGGAGGGACCACGCCTCCGACCACGATCATGATGTCCTCGCGGCCGAGCCCGGCCAACTCCTCGCGCAGAGCGGGCACCAGGGTGAGGTGCCCGGCCGCCAGCGAGGACACCCCGACCACGTGTACGTCGGCCTCCACCGCCTGCACCGCCACCTCCGCCGGGGTCTGGAACAGCGGACCCACATCGACGTCGAAGCCGAGGTCGGCGAAGGCCGTCGCGATGACCTTCTGACCCCGGTCGTGCCCGTCCTGGCCCATCTTCGCCACGAGGATACGGGGGCGGCGGCCCTCCTCCTCGGCGAACTCCTCGACCCTGGCGGTCACCCGGTCCATCAGACCGGCCGCGTCGGCGCTCCCGGAGGCCTCGTCCTTGTACACACCCTGAATCGTACGGATCTGGCCGGAGTGGCGGTTGAAGACCTTCTCCATGGCGTCGGAGATCTCCCCGACCGTGGCCTTGGCCCGGGCGGCGTTCACGGCGGCGGCCAGGAGGTTGTTCGTCAGGCCCTCGTCGGCCTTGGACTCCCCCGCAGCGGCCTCGGTGAGGGCGTCCAAGGCGGCGCGCACCCCGTCTTCGCTGCGATCCGCACGCAGACGGCGCAGCTTGTCCAGCTGCTCGGTGCGCACCTTGGTGTTGTCGACCTTGAGGACGTCGATCTCGTCCGGGGCGTCGGTCCGGTACTTGTTGACCCCGATCACCGGCTGGCGGCCGGAGTCGATACGCGCCTGGGTGCGGGCAGCCGCCTCCTCGATGCGCATCTTGGGCAGTCCGGCGTCGATCGCGGCGGCCATGCCCCCGGCCCTCTCGACCTCCTGGATGTGCTCCCAGGCCTTGTCGGCGAGCTGCTGGGTGAGGCGCTCCACGTAGTAGCTGCCGCCCCAGGGGTCGACGGAGCGAGTGGTGCCGGACTCCTGCTGAAGGAGCAGCTGGGTGTTGCGGGCGATGCGCGCGGAGAAGTCCGTGGGCAGGGCCAGTGCCTCGTCGAGGGCGTTGGTGTGCAGCGACTGGGTGTGCCCCTGGGTGGCGGCCATCGCCTCCACGCAGGTGCGCGCGACGTTGTTGAACACGTCCTGGGCGGTGAGCGACCAGCCGGAGGTCTGCGAGTGCGTGCGCAGGCTCAGCGACTTGTCCTTGGCGGCCCCCAGGTCCTTGACCAGGCGCGCCCAGAGCAGGCGGGCAGCGCGCAGCTTGGCGACCTCCATGAAGAAGTTCATGCCGATCGCCCAGAAGAACGACAGGCGGGGCGCGAACGCGTCCACGTCCAGGCCGGACTTCTGACCGGCCCGGATGTACTCCACCCCGTCGGCCAGGGTGTAGGCCAGCTCCAGGTCGGCCGTGGCACCGGCCTCCTGCATGTGGTAGCCGGAGATGGAGATGGAGTTGAACCGCGGCATCCGCTGCGAGGTGTACGCGAAGATGTCGGAGATGATCCGCATCGACGGGTGCGGCGGGTAGATGTAGGTGTTGCGGACCATGAACTCCTTGAGGATGTCGTTCTGGATGGTCCCCGACAGCTTCTCGGGGGACACACCCTGCTCCTCGGCGGCGACGATGTACAGCGCCAGGACGGGCAGCACCGCACCGTTCATGGTCATGGACACGCTCATCCTGTCCAACGGGATGCCGTCGAACAGCTGGCGCATGTCGTAGATGGAGTCGATGGCCACTCCGGCCATACCCACGTCACCGCCCACCCGGGGGTGATCGGAGTCGTAGCCGCGGTGGGTGGCCAGGTCGAACGCGACCGAGAGGCCCTTCTGGCCCGCGGCGAGGTTGCGGCGGTAGAAGGCGTTGGACTCCTCAGCGGTGGAGAAACCCGCGTACTGGCGGATGGTCCACGGCTGGTTGACGTACATGGTCGGGTAGGGCCCGCGCAGGTAGGGCGGGATACCCGGAAGCCCGTCGGTGAAGTCGAGGCCCGCACGGTCGGCTGGCGTGTAGAGCGGCTTGACCCCGATTCCCTCGGGGGTCTCCCACTCCAAGGCATCAGCGGCCTTGCCGGTCGTGTCCTCCAGGGCGCGCTGCCAGTCGGCCTCGCCCTCGGCCGCGCCGGTGAAGGCGGGTAGCCGGGGGTCGACGTCGGAGAAGTCGGGGATCATGCGCTCGCCCCCTGGGCGTTGTCTCTGCTTGCTGTCGGGGCCGGAGGGTCGGTGAGCACCACGTCGAGCAGGTCGGTGAGCAGGGCCACGGCGTCGCAGCCCCGGTGGGCGAAGGAGTCCACACCGGCCTCGCGGTAGGCGTCCCGAGGGGACCCGGCCAGGAGGACACGGCGGGCACCGGCCCCCTTGAGCGCGCGGGCGACGCTCTCGGCGTGCTCGGCGTAGAGCTGGTCCGTGGAACAGATCACCGCGGCACGGCTGCCGGAGTCGGCGAAGGCCTGGGCGGCTGCCCGGGCGTCGTCGAGCGGTCCCGGCTCGTCGACCGCGATACCTCCGGCGGCGAGGAGGTTCGTGGCGAAGGAGGCCCGCGCGGTATGCGCGGCGACCGGGCCGAGGGTGGCCAGGAAGGCTGTGGGCCGCTGACCCGCCTCCCCGGTCCGGGTGTCGGAGCGGTCGCGCATGGCCTCGAAGTCCTGCGCGTACCGGCGGACCGGGAAGCCCTCGGGGACGGGCGCCGCCGGGCGGGCCGGATCAGGTTCGCGGACGAGCGGCTTCTCGTCCGGGTCCGGGTACTCGCTGACACCGGTGAGCGGGGCCCTGCGGCGGGCCAAGTCGTCGCGGCGCAGCTCCCACACCCGGTCCACCGCCGTGCGCAGTTCACCGTGCTCGATCGCCGCCGCGATCCCCCCGGCGCGCTCCAACTCCTGGAAGAAGCCCCACCCGGCACGGTAGAGGTCGATGGTGAGGGCCTCCACGTAGAAGGAACCGCCCGCCGGGTCGATGACCTGGGCCAGGTGGGACTCCTCGATGAGCAGCGACTGGGTGTTGCGGGCGATGCGTCGGGCGAAGTCGTCGGACAGGCCAACCGCGGAGTCGAAGGGCGCGACGGTGACCGCGTCGGCGCCGCCCACCCCGGCGGCGAAGCAGGCCACGGTCGTGCGGAGCATGTTCACGTGCGGGTCGCGGCGGGTGAGCATCGCCTCCGACGCGGTGGCGTGCAGGCGCATGGCCCGCTGGTCCGCGGGCAGGCCCGAAGCCTCCAGCACCTGGTTCCACATGGCGCGGACCGCGCGGAGCTTGGCGATGACCGAGAACTGGTCGGCGTTGGCGGCCAGGCGGAACTCGATCCGGCCGGCGGCGTCGGCCAGTTCCAGTCCCGCCTCGGTGAGCGCGCGCAGGTAGGCGGTTCCGGCGGCGATCGCGGACCCGATCTCCTGGGCCTCGGAGCCGCCCGCGTTGTGCACGAGCGTGCCGTCGGCGATGAACAGGCCGAGCTTGGGGTAGGTGGCGGCTTTCTCGGCGGCGAACCGCGCCGGGCCGGCCACGTCGGGGCGTTCACCGGCCAGGGCTGCCGTGCTGAGGGGGTCCAGGCCCAGGTGGGAGATGACCCGGGCGTTGGGGACGTCGGCGTCGGCGTGCGCGGTGAGCAGCGCGGTCGCGGCATCCAAGGCGGTCTGACCCGACGCGGAGAGCACGACGGGGGCGAGGTCGAGGTAGACGTCGGTGAGCGCCTCGCCGAGCTTGTCGGCCGGCACGCCTCCACCGCCCGCAACGGACGCCTCCGGCGCAGGGGCCCCTCCCACGCTGACCCACAGCGAACTGACGCCGTTCATCAGGTCGTTGTGCATCCGGCGGCGGAGGGTCTCCGGGTCCGCGTCGGTGTGCCGGGCACGGATGTCCCAGCCCTCGGTGACTCCCCCGCCCGGCCGGTAGCCGCGGGTGAAGGGGGCCAGGCCCGGGTAGCCGGGATCGCCCGCGGGCGGGGCGGATGTGTAGAGGGGCTCGATGTCGAACCCGTCGTAGGCGTGGGTGGCCAGCACGGATTCGGGGGCGTCGGCGAGGCGGTCCTCAGCGACACCGCTCTTGCGCAGCACTCCCGCGACGAGTTCGCGCCACCGTTCAGGTGTGGCCGCCGGGAAGCCTTCGGCCAGGTTGGGCGCCGGTGTACCGGCTGCCCCTCTCTCAGGGACGTCCATACTCCGAGATGGTAGAGAACCGGGTTCGGTTCCGGTGAGCCGGGGTGTGGTGCCCGGCACAGAAGCGCGCTCCACCGCTCTGAACAGCGGGGATTCCCCGCCGCCCCGGCACACCACTACCCCCAAGGCTATGACATGGGACACAGATACGCGGATCGGCGAACCACTTCGGAGGGTCCCGCAACGTAGGGGACGAACGTCGCAGCAAGACACAGACAGGACACCCGGAATGCTGAACTCCGCTCGTAGACACCGCCTGGCTCTTGGCGTGGCCGCCGCAGGCTCGGCCCTGGCCCTCGCCGCCTGCGGTGCCGACGACCCCCAGCCCACGGAGCAGGACACTGCCGCCGAGGAGGCCGAGGACGGCGAAGAAGAGGATGCGGACGGCGCTGCCGACGGCGGCGACTTCAACCAGGGCCCCATCCCGGACGAGGCACCCGAGGCGGACGAGGCCGACCTGCCCGACGAGCCCGCGGACGACGCCCCGCTGAGTGAGCGCCTGGGCTGGGACGCGATCGAGACCGTGTCGTCCTTCGCGAAGGTCGGCGACCCCGACGCCACCGCCGACTGCCCCGACATCGAGGGTGAGGAGGGTGAGACCGCCACCTGCACCATCACCTACCTGGGCGAGGAGCTCGAGTACTCCCTGGAGATCGAGGGCGGCGGCATCCTCGTCACCTACGACTGGGAACTGTCGGAGGCCCCGCTGCAGCGCGAGGCCGTCGAGGACACCCTCCGCGTGCGCGCCGAGACCGAGGACGTGCGCTGCGACATGGACGACGTCCTCATGATCGTCCCGGGCGCCGACGACGTCGCGACCTGCGAGGCGCGGGACGAGGACCGCGTGCGCGACTACAGCGTGAGCATCGGCAACACCGGGACCCTCAGCGTCTACGAGGTCTAGGGCATGTTCAGCGGACACATACCCTGCTGCGCGTCGCCCCAGCGGCACTGTCACCGCGCATCTCTCAGTCGACAGCCGAACCCGGGCGGGCCCCCGCTGTGCGATGCTGCCGAGCTTGCGAGGCAGCGCACAGCAGGGGAACTCCTTCTTCGGCCTTGTGCCAGCACCACTGGACACTCCCACCCGTCGCCCGCCACCACCCTCAACGGACGCCTACGGCGCAGCACCCCCGTTCGTCGCCCGCCACCACCCTCAACGGACGCCTACGGCGCAGCACCCCCGTTCGTCGCCCGCCACCACCCTCAACGGACGCCTACGGCGCAGCACCTTCGCGACGGGCAGCATCCACCGAACACGCCCTAAGCCCTGGCCACGCCTTTCGGGTCTTTCGGGTCTTGCCGGTCCCGTACCGCCTTCGCCCCCAACGGAAACGTTGGCGCGCGACGGTACGGGTCCGGCTCAGCCGCAGTTGGTCCCGTTGCGCACGACCCACTCGTTGCCGATCACACCGCCCCAGTCCACGCACTGGCCGGCGGCCTCCAGGTAGATCGGCCCCGCGTACATGGTCCAGTCCCCAGGGTCGGTCTGCCAGGACGTTTCGTCGCTGCGCTTGAGGACGGCGTCCATGTTCATGGCGTCGCCGGGGTCGGCGCGGACGACCATCACGCAGTTGCGGCCGTTGGAGTTGTTGTAGGTCAGGTAGATGGTGCCCCCGCCGATGTCGGCGCTGTTGACCACGTTGTACCCGTCGCCGCACACGCCGTTGTAGGGCGCCGCCGAGGCCGGGGCCGTGTGCGCGAGAACCGAGATCAGGGCGATGCTGAGCCCGCAGGAGACCCAGCGGGTGAGGGACTTCGACACTTCTCTCCTCCTACCAGGGCGGGGTTCCGGTGCCGCTGGTCTGGTGGTGCTCCACGAGTCGGGTGATGGTGTAGGTGCCGTCGGCGCCCTCCGTGTACGTGACCTCGGCCGAGATCGTGCGGCTTCCGCTGTTGACGTAGCCGGTCAGCGTGGACGGGCTGGAAGGCACCGAACCCGCGTCGCCGTTGCCCACGGCCCCTCCCTCGCCCTGGCAGAAGCTCCACGCGCACAACACCGTCGCGTCGTCCACCACGCCGTACTTGCCGGAGCCGTTGGCCGGCTGAAAGGCCACGACGTGGTTGCCCGAGGGGCTGGAGCCCCCTGCGCTCACCCCGGCCCCGACCGTGGCCATCGTGGTGACGGGCTCTCCGTCCTCATCCGAACCGCCACCGCCGTCGTCGCTGTCGGCCTCGGCCCCCGAGTCCTCTTCCTCCTCTGAGGGCTCCTCGGAGGGTTCCTCCGAGGGCCCCTCCAAGGTGTCGGCGTCGGCGTGATCGGGGTCCGTTCCACCGCCGCCGTCGGAGGAACCCTCGTCGTCGGGCCCGTCGGCGCCGAACCAGGCGGCGATCGGCAGGGTGTCCCAGTTGGTGGCGACCGCGGCACCGCCCGCCCCCGCCAGCAGCAGCAAGGTGGCGGCCGCGGCGGCCGCGGCCGCCCTCCGGCGGCCCTTCCGGCGGCCCTTCCGGCGGCCCTTCCCGCCGTCCCGATCGGGCACCTCCACTGTGCGTTCGTCGGGGGTGCGCACCCCGTGCCAGGTGGCCTGGAGGGTCTCGGACACCGCCGATCCGACTGCCTCCGGGCCCGCGATCGGGCCGATCGGACGCCCCAGGTTGAGCAACTGCATCACACCGATCACCAGCGCCATCGCGGTGGGCCGCTGGGCCGCGTCCTTGGACAGGGCTCTGCGGGCGAGTTCGGCGAGGGGGCCGTCGAAGCCCTCCATGTCGGGTGCACCGCTCATCACTCGGTGGGCGACGGCCGAGGGGTCGCCGCCGCCGAACGGAGGGCGTCCGGTGGCGGCGTAGGTGACGAGGGCGCCCCAAGCGAAGATGTCGTCGGCCGTACTGATGGGCTCGCCACGGTAGTGGGCGGGGCTGATCCATCCGGAGGATCCGAGCACCGAACCGGTCCGGGTGAGCGCGGTCTGGTCCAGGGCGCGGGCGATACCGAAGTCCAGTACCCGGGGCCCGTCCGGGGAGACCACGATGTTCGCGGGTTTGAGGTCCCGGTGGACCACCCCGGCCGCGTGGATCTGCGCGAGCGCCTCGGCGATGCCCGCCGCGAGCCCGTGCAGGAGGCCGGACGGCAGCGGACCGCGGTTCTCGCGCAGGTAGGCGTTGAGGGTGAGGCCGCGCACCAGCGGGGTGGCCAGCCAGGGATGGGCGCCTTCGGTGTCGGCCTCCAGGAGCGGCACCGCACACGCACCGCCCACCCGGCCGAGCATGTCGACCTCACGGGCGAAGCGCCCCCGGAAGTCGGGGTCGGCGGCGAACTCGGGATGGATCACCTTGACCGCGACCAGGGTGCCGTCCTTGGCCTGGGCGGCATACACGACGCCCATGCCTCCGGCACCCAGGCGGTTGAGCGTCTGGTAGGGACCGATCTCGGAGGGGTCGGCGGGGATGAGGTCGGTGGCAGTGGCCGGCAGGAGGGCCGAGGTCCGGGCAGGGCTCATGGGGCTCAAGTGGGGTGGGGTGTCGGTAGGGGGCGCTGGGGCGGAACGCCACTCGCGGGGTGCGCCAGAACATGCATCCTAGCCGCCCGGAACCGACCTCCCTCGGAAAATCATGCCGCTCTGGCGGTCAGCACACCTCTGTGGCCGGAACCGGCCATGTCCCGGTCAGCTGGCGTCCTCGGTGGGCTCGTCCTCCGAGCCGTCCCCGTCCTCGTCCTCGGAGCCGTCGGCGGGATCGTCCTCGGTGTCCGTGCCGGGTTCGGGGCCGATGACGAACCGCTGGCGGTCCTGGACGAGGATGGCGTGTCCGGTATCCGTGATCGCCTCCACGTACGCGGAGAGGTCGTCGCCGACCACGTCCATGGTCTCGGCGTCCAGCACCAGCTGTTCGTCCTCGTCCTCGTCCTCGTTGGAGCGCGCGTCACCGTAGACCAGGCCTCCGTGGGCGAAGGCCGGTGAGAGGGAGTCGTCCTCGTCCTCGAGGCCCCAGCGGACCTCGCCCTCCACCAGGTCGACGGCGGCCATGGTGGCCTCCCCGCTGGCCTGGGGCAGCAGCAGGGTGCCGGTTTCGCTGTCGTAGAGGCTTCCCGGGACGCCCGCCTCGTCGAAGTACGGCGAGACCGGGTTGGTTCCCGACTCCTCAAGGGTCCACAGCAGCTCGCCGTCGACGGCGTCGTGTCCGGAGAGGAAGGACGTCGCCTCGGGCTGGGCCCAGCGCAGCAGGACGACCTCCGAGTCGCCTTCACGGTCCTCAGCGCCCTGAGCGTCCTCCGCGTCCTCGTCTTCCTCGGTGCCCTCGTCGTCAGCGGTCCCGTTGTCGCCTTCCTCGTCCCCGTCCTCCGCGTCGTCCTCCTCGGGCACCGGGGTCCCGAAGATCCCGAGAACCTGCGGTACGGGGACCGGCGCCGTCGCGGGCAGGCCCAGTTCCTCGTCGTCGACCGTCACCGACCAGAGGTACTCCCCAGCGGAGTCGGGGTCCAGCGAGTGGGCGTGCAGAGTGGAGTCGCCGGGGTCGAGCAGGAGCGTGTCGCCCCAGACGGCGACCGGTACGCCGAAGCGCTCGGAGCGGTCATCGCCCTCCTCGTCTTCGGCACCCTCGTCCGCGGATCCCTCTCCGGTCTCGTCGTCGGTGTCCTCGTCGTCCGCCGCCTCGTCGTCCTCGTCCGTGTCCTCGGGCTCGGACTCGAACGTGTAGGACCACAGTTCTTCCCCGTCGGTGTCCAGCACCGCGTACTCGCCGTCGGGTTCCTCGGCGCTCCACTCGGCCGGGCGGCGCACCGCCACCCCGTCAAGGTAGGCGTCGCCGGGCTCCGCGGGCTCCCAGAGAAGCTCGCCCTCGGAGTCGAGCACGAACGGATTGTCCTCGCCGTCCGCGAGGAGCAGGACGGACTCGCCTTCGGAGTCCACGTCGAAACCGCGGAAGCGCGCCTCGCCCTCCCAGAGGGCCTCCCCCGTGGCCGCGTCGTGCAGCAGGTGGCTGTCCTCGCCCCCCGAGCTGATCAAGAAGGAGCCGCCCACGGGGCTGATCCGCACACCCAGGGGGTCGTCGAGGATTTCGTGGACCTCGGCGTCGTCACCGTGCAGGTAGCGCAGGGCGTCGCCCTCGATCCCCGGGGGCAGGTCCCCCTCGAACTCGGTGGGGACCGGGGCGGCCTCTTCCTCTGGACCGGGTTCGGGCGGTTCCGGATCGCCTGTACACCCGACGACCAGCAGCGCCGCGAGACCACAGGTCAGGGCCTGGGGCACTCGTGTGCTGCGCATGGACGGTCTCTCCCCACGAAACGATGACGTTTACGGCAAATCCTAAGCCGGGGAACGGCCAAGTGGATACACACCCCGATCGCGCGGTACGTCCGACCGAACCGGCGCTCCCGGGGGTCAGGACTCGGTGTCGGGCTCGACCTCGACGACTGTGCTGCCCCTCACCTCGAGGTCCGCCTTGCCGCCGGTCAGTTCGGCCAGCCGGACCCCGAAGTCCGCGAGCGCGTCCTCGGGCAGGGCCACCTCGATGCGCACCCGCTCCTCGTAGGAGACGTCCCGGACCGTGATCGGGGAGTCGCGCAGGTCGCTCTCCAACCGCCCGCCGAGGACGTAGTCGGCGAACACGTCCACCACGAGCAGTCGGCGGCGCTCCAGCAGGCCGAACTCCTCCACCGCCGCGGAAACGGCGTTGCCGTAGGCGCGGATGAGCCCGCCCGCGCCGAGTTTGGTCCCGCCGAAGTAACGGGTGACGACGGCGACGGTGTCGGTGATCCGCCGGTGGCGCAGTACCTCCAGCATGGGCACCCCTGCGGTCCCGCCGGGTTCACCGTCGTCGCTGGACCTCTTGACGCCGCCGTCCTCGCCCAGCACGTAGGCGGTGCAGTTGTGGCTGGCGCTCCAGTGCTCCTTGCGCCGCTCCGCGATGAACTCACGGGCGGCGTCCTCGCTGTCCACCCTGGCCAGGGCACAGATGAAGCGGGACTTCTTGATCTCGATCTCGTGTTCGCCGCCGGATCTGATCGTTCTCATATCGCCTGTTCAGGAGGGGCCGTGGTGGACCGCACCAGTCTGCCATCCCGTGGGCCGCGCCCCTCGAGGGAGCACAATGGGGGGATGATGGACGACTCCTCGATCGACGCCGCCCGGGTCCTCGGCGACCCCCTGCGGCGCAGGCTGTACGAGCACGTCGCGGGCTCGGGGACGGAGGTCGGCCGGGGTGAGGCCGCCGAGGCGCTCGGGATACAGCGCACCCTGGCCGCGCACCACTTGGACCGGTTGGCGGACGCGGGCCTCCTGGACGTGGTCCGGCGCAAGGTGAGCGGCCGGGAGGGGCCGGGTTCGGGGCGGCCGGCCAAGCTGTACCGGCGTTCGGAGCGGGAGGTCTCACTGCAGTTGCCGCCGCGCGACTACGAGCTGGCGGCACGGGTGCTGGCCGAAGCGGTCGAGCGGCACGGCGCCGAGGAGTCGCTGCACGCCGCTGCCGAGGAGGAAGGTCGTCGGATCGGCGCGGCGGCCGGAGCGGGTTCGGTGGTGGACCTGCTGCGCGAGCGGGGCTACGAGCCGGAGCCGGACGGCGGCCCGGAGACCGGCCGCACTGACGGCAGCCCGCACAGCGGGGGGATCCGGCTGCGGAACTGCCCTTTCCACGCGCTGGCCGGGGAGTTCCCGCCGCTGGCCTGCGGGCTCAACCTGGAGCTGCTCCGGGGGATGCTGGCCGCCCACGCGGAGGGGCAGGACCGGGACGCGCCGCGGACCCGGCTGGCCCCGGAGAAGGGTCGGTGCTGCGTCCTCATTTTCCAAAAATAATGATCGTTGACTTAGAAGCGCGGGCCATGGTGTCCTGTTTCCCATGAGCCATCCCTCCCACCACCTCGCGCAGATCAACGTCGGCATACTCAAAGCCCCCTTGGACACCCCCGAGATGTCGGGTTTCACCGACCAGCTCGACCCGATCAACGCCCTGGCGGACCGGTCGCCCGGCTTCGTCTGGCGGCTCGTCGGCGACGGGGAGGGCGACGCGACCGGACTGCGGCCGTTCGGCGACGACATCCTGGTGAACTTCTCGGTGTGGGAGGACGTGGCGTCACTGTGGGACTTCACCTACCGCACCGAGCACCTGGAGCTGCTGCGCCAGCGCAGGAGCTGGTTCGAGAGGTTCTCCGCCGCACACCTCGCGCTGTGGTGGATCCCTGCTGGTACGGTCCCCACACTGGAGGAGGGCGGAGAGCGCCTGGAAACCCTGCGCGAGAAGGGACCGACGCCAGCGGCGTTCACCCTCAGGAGTGCCTTCGACCCTCCAGCCACGCTGCAGCCACCGCGCTTGTAGTTATCTGATCGACACCTTGGGTAACGTTGCGGGCATCCAACGCGCCGATTACCCGGGAGTCCCGACATGCGCACCACCACACCCACCGTCGGTCTGGCCCTGACCGCTCTCCTCGCCGCCGGCTGCGCACAGGGGGACCCCGCGACCACCGACGGATCAGCCGCCACCGACGGCCCCGCAGCGGACCCCACCGCGTCCCCGAGCGTGACCGTCTCGACCTTCCTCCCTCCCGGGGAGGACGCCCTCGCGGTCACCTACGACGAGACCGCCGTGCCCGAGGGCGCCACCGCGGACGTCCAAGTCCGCGTCGAGGACGAGTCCACGTTCGTGCAGTTCACCGGGACCGACCTGGAGGCGGACCGCGACTTCGGCGCCCACGTGCACACCCAGCCCTGCGGCGACGACCCGGACGACTCGGGGCCGCACTACCAGCACGAGGTCGACCCCGAGGCGGAGGAGGACGACCCCTCCACCGACCCCGACTACGCCAACCCCGAGAACGAGGTCTGGCTCGACTTCACGACGGACGACAGCGGTAAGGCAGCCGTGGACTCGACCGTCGACTGGGAGTTCCGCGAGGGCGAGGCGCGGTCCCTCGTCCTGCACGAGGAGCACACAGCCACCCACGAGGGCCACGCGGGCACCGCGGGCGACCGCCTCGCCTGTGTGACCGTGGAGTTCTGACCCGCTTCGGACCGGGGATCACCTGAGGCAGCCCTGAGGCAGCCCGGTCAGGCTTCCTCCGCGCTCGCCGGGGCGGTGAGCGAAGCCAGGTACTGCGTCCTGGTGATCTCCAGCGCCTGGGCGACGTACCGTCGCGTGATCTCGTCGAGTTCCTCGCGGCGGTCGGCGCCGGCAGAGGGCGCCAGGGCGCGGCAGATGGTGTCGGCGCACAGGTCGGCGACGCGCTCCTCGGAGGGCAAGCGGTCCTCCGGCGTCGTGGGCCGCGCCGCTACGTAGCCGTAGAAGACGGCCGTGAAGGAGTACACCAGTTCCTCAGTGGGCACGTCGTCGCGGACCAGCCCGCTGGCGCGAAGCTCCTCTAGGTAGGCAAGGAAACTCTGCGCCCTCTCCGAGGCACTCCATTCGTCCTTGCGGCGGTCCGCGAGACGGCCCAGTGTGCTCTGGTCCCCCAGCATGAGCGCGGTCAGCAGCGGCCGGCTGTGGAACATCCGAACGAAGAGTCGGACCAGGCCGTAGAGGCTGGCCTGGTCCGGATCGCGGCGGAACGCGTCCTCGACGTCGGTCAGTATCCCCAGGCGCTCGCGCCGCAGCAAGGAGGCGAAGAGCGCGTCGCGGTTGCGCCAGTGCAGGAAGAGCGTTCCCTTGCTGACCTGGGAGTTACGGGCGATGTCGTCCAAGGTGGTCTTGCGGTACCCCCAGCGCAGCACCAACTCCTTGGTCACGTCGAGGATGTGCTCGGCGCGCTCTTCGCGCCGTTCTCTCGTGCGCTGCTCACGCGACTTCCGCTGCTCCATGGTCATGCCCTCCACGCTAGCCATCCCGGGACATGGTCGAGCGCAGCCGCGTCCCCCGCATCACGAGCACCGCGACCGCCGCTGCCGCGCTCAGACCGGCCGCGGTGAGGAAAACGCCCTGCATACCCTGCGAAAGCGCTTCGTGGACGATGTCGCGCACACCGGGAGGCAGCGCACGAACCTCCTCGGGGGCGCCGAGCTCCAGCTCGGACGCGATGCGTGCGGGCAGCGCGACACCCTCCGCGGCGGCCAGTCCGCTCTGGAGGCGGTGGGTGAAGACCGCGCCGAGCACGGCGACCCCCAGCGCGCCGCCGAGGGACCGGAAGAAGGACACAGCCGCGGTCGCCGCCGCGGTGTCGGCCGGGTCGACCTCGTTCTGTGCCGCCAGGGTCAGGATCTGCATCACCATTCCCAGGCCGCAGCCGACCAGCGCGACTCCTGAGCCGAGCAGGACCAGCCCGCGCGGGTCGGTGGAGAGCCCGGCGAGCAGGAGGAAGGCGAGCAGGAGCAGCACCGTTCCCAGGGCCGGGTAGGGCTTCCAGCGTCCGGTACGGGCTGTCAGCAGCCCCGTCGCGGTGAGCGAGGCCATGAGGCCGACCAGCAGCGGGACCATCATCAGCCCCGAAGCCGTGGGCCCGAGG
Organism: Nocardiopsis nanhaiensis; assembly: GCF_054778635.1. Classification (NCBI taxonomy): domain Bacteria; kingdom Bacillati; phylum Actinomycetota; class Actinomycetes; order Streptosporangiales; family Nocardiopsidaceae; genus Nocardiopsis; species Nocardiopsis nanhaiensis. Next base: position 14,865 of record NZ_BAAGZJ010000044.1, on the reverse strand, counting down.
CCCGCCACCAGCTGCAGGTACTGCGGCAGGTAGATCATCGCCCCGTACATCGCCGCACCCACCAAGGCGGAGGCCGCGATGGCCGACACGATGGTGCGTCGGCCGAAGAGCCACGGCGGCATTATCGGTGCTGTGGCGCGCCGCTGCGTGTACACGGCCAGCGCCGTGAGGACCAGGGTCAGCGCGCCGAGGCCCCAGCTCCAACCGGACGTCCAGGCGAACTCGGTACCGGCCAGCGTGAGCAGCAGCATCACGGACGTGGCGGCGCCGGTGACGGCGGCCGCACCGGACCAGTCGAACACGGCCGGCTTCCGGGGCACCGTATCCGACGGCAGGAAACGTCCGCTGAGGACAAGGGTGACCGCACCCACCGGCACGTTGATCAGGAAGCACCACCGCCACCCCGTGTCGCCCAGGCCCACCAGGGCGCCGCCGAGCACCGGCCCGGACACCAGGGGCACCAGCAGGGCGGCGCCGAGGAGACCGTTGTAGCGTCCCCGTTCCCGCGGCGGCAGTACGTCGGCCAGCAGGATCTGGGCCAGCACCATGAGGCCGCCGGCCCCCACCCCCTGCAACGCTCGGGCGGCGATGAGCGCGGGCATGTTCGGCGCCAGGCCGGCGAGCAGGGCCGCCGCGGTGAAGAGCAGGACGGCCGCCATGAAGGGCCGCCTGCGCCCGAAGCGGTCGGACAGCGCCGCCCACAGCGGTGTGGCCACCGTCAGGGCGAGCAGGGTTGCGCTGGCCACCCAGGGGAGAAGGTCGATCCTGCCGAGGTCCCCGACGATGGTCGGCATGGCCGGACCGACGATAGAGCTGGTCAGAGCGGCCATCGCTGTTCCCAGCACGATGGCGGTCAGGACCGGCCGCAGACGCGGCGGCCCTGCCGCTTCCACCTGGTCGGTCATCTCCCACACCCTTCCGGACCGGGGCACTCAGGACACCGCACGGGCCCCGGTCGTTCACCACACCGACATCTACTATTGACCAAATATACTAAATTGGTCATTCTTACATTGGAAGAGTCAGCGGCCGAGAGTTGACAGACATCACCGCGCGGCCCGCCGACCCCTTCACGGACCGCCTTCAGCGTGAGGAGACCGCGTGATGAACAACGATGAACGGGGCCCAGCCGTGGTGCCCCTGGCAGAGATGGACACGCTCCTGGAACAGGCGGGCGGCAAGGCGGCCTCGTTGGTCAGGCTGATCCGGGCCGGGGTCTCCGTACCGGACGGCTTCTGTGTGACCACCGGCGCCTACGACCACTACGTCGAGCGCTCCGGACTGGGCGATCCGATCCTCGAGGCCGTGGCGGCGGCCGACCCGGGGGCACCGGAGACCCTGCGGTCCGCCGCCGACCGGGTGGCGGACCTGTTCCGAGGGGCACCGGTACCGGACGATGTCGCCGAAGGGATCCGCGCCGCCTACAAGCGGCTCGGAAGCGGGTCCGCCGCGGTCGCGGTCCGCTCCTCAGCCACCGCGGAGGACCTGCCGGAACACTCCTTCGCCGGGCAGCAGGACACCTATCTCAACATCCAAGGGGAAGAAGCACTGCTGGCGGCGGTGCGTGACTGCTGGGCGTCACTGTGGACGGCACGGGCGATCGGGTACCGCGCCCGCGCGGGCATCGCACCCGAACACGTCAGTCTGGCCGTAGTGGTCCAGGAGCTGGTGCCCTCGGACGCGGCCGGCGTGGCCTTCACCGCCGACCCGGTCACGGGAGCCCGGGAGCGCATCACGATCAACGCCGCCTGGGGACTGGGCGAGGCGGTGGTCAGCGGCGAGGTGACCTCCGACGTCCTGGTGGTGGACCGCGCCAGCGGAGCACTGGTGGAGCGGAGTACCGGGGACAAGGCCGTCATGACGGTGCCCCGTTCCTCGGGCACGGCCGAGGAACCGGTGCCGGACCACCTCCGGTTGCAGGAGGTGCTCGGGGACAACGAGGCCCGGGAACTCGCACACCAGTGCACGAGGATCGAGGAACTGTACGGCACACCGATGGACATCGAGTGGGCCCGCCACGCCGGAAACCTGTACATCCTGCAGGCCCGGCCGATCACCACGGCCCTCGCCCCGGCCCCGGGCACGGCCGGGGCCGTGGAAGCCGAGGTGTGGAACGACAGCCTCGCCGGGGACTACCTGTGGACCAGCGTCAACGTCGGCGAGGCCGTACCCAGCGTGATGACCCCCCTGACCTGGTCGGTGTTCGTGCATTCGATGGCGATGATCAAACCCCTGGGCCGGGTGCCCGGGATCATGCAGTTCGGCAACATCGGCGGCCGTCTCTACATGAACGTGTCCTTGTTCACCGCGTTCGGCTCGAAGGCCGAGGCGATGGCCGAGCAGATCACCGGGCACCTTCCCGACGGTGTGCGGATACCGCCGCTCGGGCTGTCACGGGGGCAGCTGATCGCACGCGCGGCGCCGGTGCTGTTGCGGGCGCTGCCGTCCCTGCTCCCGTACCGGCGCCGGACCGGCGAGAAGCTGGCCCAGGTCCCCGCACGCCTGGCCGCGGCCCGGGAGAGCATCCACGCGGCGCGGACCCCCGTCGAACTGGCGCGCTGCTGGGATTCCGAGGCGAACCCGGCCTTCGCCTTCGCCGCCCGCACCTTCTGGGCCTGCCACGGTCTCGGCCAGTTCGCCTTCCGCCCGTGGCTGCTCAAGCACGGCACGAGCGAGTCAGACGTCAACGCACTGAGCACCGGTGCGGATCCGACTCAGGACGAGAGCCCTCTGGCGAGTCTCGGCCCGGTGGTGGGGCTGGCCCAGCTGGCCCGCGGAGAGATCGACCGGCAGACCTTCATCGAACGCTGGGGGCACCGGTCCCCGGACGAGTTCGAACTGTCGGTACCCCGCCCGGCGGAGGACCCGGACCTGCTGGACCGGCAGGTCGACGAAGCGCGTGCATCCCTGGACCGGTTGGACTCCCTGGTGGAAAGCCAGCGCGAGACCCGGCGGGAGGCGCAGGAGCGGTTCGTGCGGCGCCATCCGGACAAGGCAGGAGAGCTGCGCCGACGGATGGAAGCTTCGGCGCGGGCGGCCCGGTTCCGGGAGGCCGGCAGGTCCGAGTGGGTCCGCTCCATCGGGGTCCACCGCGAGTTCGTGCTGCGCGCAGGGGAACTCACCGGGCACGGGGAGGACCTGTTCTTCCTGGAACTCGAGGAGCTGTTGGCCGTACTGCGCGGCGACGAGACGGCGCTGGCCAAGGTCCCGGCGCGCCGGGCGACCTACGACCTCTACCGCTCGCTGCCGACCTACCCCTCGTTCATCCGGGGCCGGTTCGACCCCCAGCTCTGGGCGTCGGACCCCCACCGCCGGGCCGACGTCTACGAGGAGGGATGTACCCCCACCGGCTCCACCGAGAGCGGGATCCGCGGCGCGCCCGGGGCCGCGGGCACGGTGGAGGGCACGGCGCGGGTCGTCGCCTCTGCTGCCGAAGGCGAGGCGCTGGCGCCCGGCGAGATCCTGGTGACCACCGTGACCAACGTGGGCTGGACGCCGCTGTTCCCCCGGGCCGGGGCCGTGGTCACCGACGTGGGCGCGCCGCTGTCGCATGCCGCGATCGTCGCGCGCGAGCTCGGCATCCCCGCGGTGGTGGGATGCGGCGACGCGACCACCCGGATCGCCACAGGCGACCGGATCCGGGTGGACGGGTCGCGGGGCACCGTCGAGATCGTGGCGTCCGCGGACACGGCGGCCGTTCCTCCCGCCTAGGGAAGGAGTGCCCGGGTACCGGATCGAGCGGGCCGGTACCCGGCGGCCAGGCCAGGGCGGCCCGTGTCCGGACAGCCCCTGGTCAGTCAGGCAGGATCCTGCGCAGGACCACCTTCTCGCCTAGCGCCCAGGCCGTGGAGGCGCACAGGTAGAGCCCCGCGGCCAAGGGGACGAAGGCGGCGACGACCACGGTCGCGAACTGCATGTAGGAGAGCATCCCGAGCATCGGGGGCTGCCCGGGGGTCTCCTTCATCATGGGCAGGACCACGTAGCGGCGGTTGGCCCAGGCCACCGCGGCGAGAGTGGCCAGGAGCGCGGCGAAGACCGGTGCGACCAGGAGCCCTTCCGCGCTGGCGACCAGGGTGCTGCCCAGTTCGACACCGCCGAAGGTGTGCCCCAGCAGCGGCTCCTCGACGGGACCGGCCCCGATGAACAGCCCGTACAGGGCGATGACCAGCGGGATCTGCGCCAGGCCCGGTAGGCATCCGGCCAGCGGCGAGGTGCCCGCCTCGGCGTAGGCCTTGCGCTGTTCGGCGACCATGCGTTCCGGGTTCTTCTGGTGCCGCTTCGAGATCTCCGCCAAGCGGGGCGCGATCCGGGCGCGCTGCTTCTCAGCGCGCACCTGGGCCACCCCCAGCGGCAGGAGCACGATGCGGACGACGACGGTGAGGGCGAGGACCGCCAGCCCGGCGGCCAGGGCTCCGGTGAGCGGGGTGAGCATGCCGGTCAGGGCGGCGAGGATCGATGAGAGCAGGTTGATGGCGGCCGCGATCGGCCCGAGGGTGTACAAGGTGAGGCCCTTCGTCTGGCTGGAGTGTTCAGACGTCAGGCCGCTCGAAGCCGCGACGCGGCGAGGGCGCGGGTCAGCGAGCGGCCGGCAGGGCCGCACCTGGTGCTCGGGGACGCGGTCTGCCCGCCGCGTCGGGGTCGCACAGGGTGAGGACGGGGAGCTTCTCCGAACGGCGGCGCATCGCGCTCGCGGCGCCGGTGGCGGTATCGCCGACCGGCCACGGGGCCGTTCCGCGCAGGGCGAGAAGGGCCAGGGCCGCACCGACCGCGACCACGACGAGGGTCAGTGCGCCGGCCTCAGCGCCGAGCAGGGTGATGTCGGCGGGAAGGAAGCCGAGGGAGAGGAACTCCAGGAAGGGCAGCAGGTAGTGCACGCGTGCCCTCCCTCCCCGTCCGGTCGCACCGATTCTACTCAGCCGTAACGAAGCGGACAAAGGTCCAGTTCACGCCGGTGAGAAATCCGCCGACACTCCGCCGCCGCTCCCCACCTTTTACGCGATCCTGTAGCTAAATGACACAGAGTAACCAACTCCGCACCCAGCTGGCTCTTCCGTGCCCAGCCGTGTGCACGGACTTGCGACCGGCGGGCTCCGGCGAGCCCGCGAAGAGGGGAACCCTGTGCCGATCCGCCCTGCGAACCTGGCCACCATGTCCGCGACCATCTCCGGAGCGATCTCGGGGATGTCCAGCAAGGACAAGACCGCCCCGGTCCTCGTCACCTTCGAGTCCGGCCACGAGCAGACCGTGGAGAACGGCGGCTGCCGGATCCTGGAGACCGGCCAGGGCGGTGTCGTGGAGATCGAGGGCGAGTCCCGTTTCGCCCTGTTCGCGGGCACCAGCTGCCAGGGAAGCCGCAGCCTGGCCTCCGGACACGGATCCGTCCGCTTCGGCACCCCGGTCCTCGCCGGAGCCATCGTCATCGGTTAGCAGTCACCGGTAGACGTCGCGACGGTGCCCCACCCTCACCACCCAAACCTCGACCACCCCGTCGTCAACTGTGTACAGGACCCTGTAGTCACCCACACGGATGCGGTACCCACTCCTCCCTTGCAGCGCCTTGGCTCCCGGGGGGCGTGGGTCGGCCGCTAGTCCACGCACCCCTTGCAGGACACGCTTGCGCTGCCGAGAATCGATCTTCCGTATCTGCCGTAGGGCCGCTGACGTGAAATAGACGTCGTACCCCACCGCTATGAGAACTCGCGTTCCACTTGGTCAAGCGATACCCGCTCACCATCGTCGTCCGCGATCGCCGCCCTCAGCTCGGCGGCGTCTCGGGCGTCCTCGAGAGCTTCCAGGAGTTCCAGGTCCTCGGCTGAGATCAGAGCGGCCACGGCTCGGCCCCGACGCGTGATGGTCACCCGCTCGTTCCCGTAGGCGACACGGTTGAGGGTGTCTGAGAAGTTCTCTCTCGCATCGCCCGCGCCCATGGTCGCCATGGCATCCAGCTCCTTGATCATGTCCAGAGCGTACATTCCGTACGTTACCCATGTGAGGGGATTCGAAAAGCCGGCCTGCTGAATACCTGCACGTACCCTGGGCCAGTCTTTTCAGGAAAGAGTCGCGGCGCGGATGGCCTCGACCTCCTCCGGGGGCCGGTCGAATGTGTCGGCGCGGGACCTCAGTACGGCCCCGGCGACCGCGTGGCCCAGGCTGAGGCGGCGGTCGGCGGGCAGTCCGTCGAGGAGGCCCGACAGGTAGCCGGCGGCGAAGGCGTCCCCCGCGCCGACCTCCTCCACCACGTCCACCGGCGGGGCGGGCACGAACACGGGCTCTGGTCCGCCGAAGCACGTCGCACCGTGTTCGGCGTCCTTGACCACCAGGGTCGGCACCTCCGGAAGCACCGCCCGAACGTCCTCCGCGGCCGGGGTCCCCCACAGGCGTTCGGCCTCATCGCGGCCGACGAACACCACGTCGGCGCGGCGGGCGAGCGCCAGCAGGACCGGCCCGGCCTCACGGGCCGACCACAGCGCCGGGCGGTGGTTCACGTCGAAGGAGCGCCACGCCCCGTTGCCGGAGCCGCGGTCGAGCAGGTGTTCCACCAGGTCGGCCGCTCGGGCGGACAGCGCGGGGGTGATCCCCGAAAGGTGCACCAGGCGGGCTCCCCGGGACCACACCTTCTCGGCGTCGGCGGCCGACATCGCCGAGGCGGCCGAGCCCCTGCGGTAGTAGAGAACCCCCGCGCCACCCGCGGCCGTGTCCTTCACGTACAGGCCGGTGGGCCGTTCGGGGTCCACCTCCACGCCTCGAACGTCCACGTCCCGGCGGGCCACGGCGTCGGTGACGATCCGTCCGAAGGGGTCGTCCCCCACCCGGCTCACCCAGGCGGACCGGTGGCCGAGGCCGGCCAGCGCCACCGCCACGTTGGACTCGGCCCCGCCGGTACCCACCGTGAGGCGGGCGCCCTCGTTCAGCGCTTCCGGCGAGGTGAGCACGGCCATGGTCTCGCCGACACAGATCGCGTCGATCCCGCTCATCCGGCGCTCCCCCGGACCGAGCGACCGGGTAGGCGGTCGGTGCGCCGACCGTCCCGGACGGTGAACTCACCGGAGACCATCACGTGCTCGATGCCCACGGGGGTGCGCCGGGGGTTTTCATAGCTGGCACGGGAGTCGACCGTGTCGGGGTCGAACACCACGAGGTCGGCCACGGCGCCGACCTGGATGGTGCCCCGGTCGGTGAGGCCGAGGCGCTGCGCGGGCCGTGAGGTGAGGTGCCGAACGCACTCCTCGAGGCTGAGGATCCCGAGTTCGCGCACGTAGTGGCCCAGGTAGCGGGGGAACGTGCCCCAGCCGCGCGGGTGGGGCCGGTCGCCGACCAGGATGCCGTCGCTCCCCGCGGTGTGCGCGCTGTGCCGCATGATGGTGCGGATGTTCTCCTCGTTACCGACCTGGAGGAGGCATCCGCTGCGCAGCTCGTCGGCGACCAGCAGGTCGGCGTACACCTGGCCGGCGTCCTCCCTCCGCTGCTTGGCGAGGTCGGCGATGGAGGAACCCACCGCCCAGGAGAGCGAGGGGTCCGCGGTCCCGGTGACGACGAGGGTGGACCAGTCCATGGGCACGCCGTGGTTGCCGTCGGTGCCCTGGACCTCGACCTCGCGGAGGATCCGGGCCCGGGTGCCGGGGTCGCGCAGACGGTCGAGGGTCGCTGGGGTACCGCCCTCCTGAGCCCAGCTGGGCAGTGGGGCACCGAGGTAGGTGGCGCTGGCCCGGTAGGGGTAGCTGTCCAGGGTCACGTCGAGGCCGTAGTGGACGGTGGCCTCGTCGATGGCGTCGAGCACCTCGGGGGCGCGGCCGCGGTTCTGCGGGAAGTTCACGTGGCAGTGCGCGAGGTGGAGGGGGACGTGGGCGCGGCGGGCCACGTCCAGGCACTCCTGGTAGGACTCCACGACCCGCGAGCCGTAGTTGCGGTGGTGGGGGCAGTAGTAGCCGCCCGCCGCGCTGACGGGGTCCAGGAGGGCGACGATCTCGTCGTCGCTCGCGTACATGCCGGGGGTGTAGGTGAGGCCGGTGGAGAGCCCGTGGGCGCCGTCGGCCATGCCCTGGGCCACCATGGCGCGCATGCGGTCGAGCTCGGCGTCGGTGGCCGGGCGGTCCTCGTTGCCCACGACCGCCATGCGGACGTTGCCTTGGGGGACGAGGTAGGCGGCGTTGGCGGGGGCCCCGCGGTCGATCCGGTCGAGGTACTCGCCGACGGTGCGCCAGGAGTGGTCGAGTGCGGGGGTCCCGTTCCAGGCGGCGATCTGGGCGCGGATCGGCTCGACGGTGTCATCGGTGACGGGGGCGTAGCCGAGCCCGTCCTGGCCGAGCACCTCGAGGGTGACGCCCTGGCACACCTTGGCCTCGTGTGCGGGGTCGGCGAGCAGGGCAAGGTCGGAGTGGGCGTGCATGTCGACGAACCCGGGGGCGACGGCGAGCCCGGTCAGGTCCAGGACGCTGCCGGTCGTTCTGGCTGTCCCGGGGGGCAGCATGTGGCTGATGCGTCCGTCTCGAAGGACGAGATCGGCGAGGCGGGAGGGCCCGCCGCTGCCGTCGATCACCCGCGCTCCGGCGAGTACGGTCTCGGGCTGCACTGTTCCTCCGTTCGGGGTCCCCGACACCCGTTTCGACGGAGTCGCCGCCGGAGTGTCGATGTGGCCCAAGATACGCTGCGCGGAAGATAATTGGTAACTTTGTTACCAATAAATATGTCCGGTCGCCCATGAGCTCGCACGAGCACCCGCGCGCGCATGTGCACGCGACACCAGACCGAAGGAGTCCCATGTCCAAGAAAGCGGTCACGACCGACAACGCTCCCGCGCCGGCCGGCGCCTACAGCCAGGGCGTCGTCGCCGGAGGCTTCCTGTACACGGCCGGGTTCGGCCCGCAGGACCCTCGGACCGGGCAGGTCCCGCCCACCGTGGGCGAGCAGACCACCCAGGTCCTGGCCAACGTCGCCGCCGTACTCGAGGAGCACGGCCTGACCCTGGACGACGTCGTGAAGGCCACGGTCCACCTGGAGAACCTCAAGGCGGACTTCCCTGAGTTCAACGCCGTCTACGAACAGCACTTCACCGCCCCCTACCCGGTGAGGACCACCGTGGGCTCGGACCTCGCCAACATCCTCGTCGAGATCGACGTCGTCGCCAAGCTCCGGGACTGACTTCTTCGCCGCCCGCCCCCGGTGATCTTGCCCCCAGCTCCACCCTCGGCCGTCGAGGGTGGAGACAGGGGCAAGATCACCGCTGGTGGGGGCCTAGGTCAGGCGCCTGGCGCGGACCACAACGTCGTGCACGGTGTAGGTGGTTCCGTCGATCGTCTGCTCGGCATCCCGCACCTCGTCCACGAGCACGTCCCAGTGCCCCTCGGCGAGTGCGGCGGTCACGGCGTCACCCTCGTAGTACAGCTCTGGGACGTTCGGGCGCGGCACACCCGCATCGAGGTCCTTGCGGTGGTGCGCGACCACCAGGAGCTCGCCGCCGGGCGCCACCGCGGCGGCCAGCGCCGAAAGCAGCAGCGCACGCGGGTTCGGGTACAGGTGCATGAACTGCGCCGTGACCAACTCGTACGCGGACACCTGGGGCGCCCACGCCGTCACGTCCGCGCGCTGCCAGACGATCCGCTCCGCGATCTCCGCGCCGCGTTCCTCAGCGTGGGCGGCGGCCCGGTCCAACGCCACGGACGAGATGTCCACTGCGGTCACCCGCCAGCCGCGCTCGGCCAGCCACAGGGCATCGGCTCCCTCACCGCTCCCGACGTCGAGTGCGCGGCCCGGCGGCAGCCCTTCGGCCTCGGCCACCAGGTGCCGGTTGGGTCGGCCGCTCCAGATCCTGTCACCGGAGCGGTAGCGGTCATTCCAGAACTCCTCGCCGAACTCCTCGCCGAACTCCTCGCGCGGGGCGTCGCGTCCCTGTGCCATGTGTCGTCCACCTCCTGGCCCCACTCTCACCGGGGCCGACTGGTGATGCGAGTTCCCTTGCCGAACCAGCAAGAACACGGGAAGCCCGCCCTACCGCTCGGGATTTCCCCAGAACGCGTCAGTCACACCAGGGGTCGCACACTCCTTCCGCAACCCCCTCAACACAGGACCCGAAGGACTCATCATGATCATCTGGCGCGGCTGGGGCGTTCTCGTTGTGCTCATCGCGGCGGTCTTCACCTGCCCTTCGGCCTCCTGGCCACCGACGTCCCAGGGAGCTGCGGTGCCGACCTCCGGAGCCTTTCGAGTGCGCACCAGGACATCCGAAAACCGCCTCTGACGTCGCTTGGTGACCAACGTCCAGATTCAGTTCCGCGAGGCCTAGAGTTGCCCTGAGTGCGTTCACTGATAACATCATTGCCGCTTGTGGTTTTTGCCCAGGTAAAGCACAGGGTGACCGGCCCTCGCGCTCCCCGGGAGCTGCAGGGCGCGGGCCACTCCGCCTGGACAGCCTCCTCCGCGCACCGCCCGTCGACCCCCGTTCCGGCGATACACGCGAAGACGACCGGGACTTACAGACCCGCAGCGGCGTGCCCGCTTTGAACGAATATAAAACAAACTTTTCAGTTTTCCTCCGCCGCGCACGGCGACGGAGACCGAAAATCCGCCCCGCCACGGAAGGGGCGACCCCTGGGCGCCCCCGGTTCGAACTCGGCGACAGCCCGGCCGGAGAAGCCGAACCTCCAGCAATGTCGCGCACCCTGGAGCGGACGGGAAGCGACGGCCCTCAGCAGGGGAACCGGGCAACCGTCCGGAACCCTGTCAAGTTACTAGTCAGCAGCCAACATTGAACCCGAAGGGACACCTTCGTCTTTACCAGGGCAATGAAGTCGCTACTCTAATCCCTGCTGCCAACAGGCCTCCCCGCACTGAGGACCCCAATGCCTGACTCCCCTCCCTCTGACGTCGCTGCGCACCGGAACACCCGACGATTCCACGCACCGACCCCGCGCCCCCGCTGGAGCACTCGCGCCCTACTCCTCGTGACAACGGCCCTGCCCGCGGCCCTCATGGCCGTCCTAGCCGCGGTAACGGTGCTGTTCGTCCTCGCCATAGATCTCTCCGACGTTTCCGACCAGAGCGCGGCCCTCGCCCTCGCGCTGTCCGCGGCCGGTGTCGGAGCCCTACTCATCCTGTTCCTCGCCGCCTACGGCGCGGGGCAGGCCAACCATCAGGTAGACAGGCGTGTCAACGACCTGCGCGCCTGTATCGCCCAAGGGCAGGCCAACCTGCGGGAGCTCACCGATCGGGTGCGACGGAGCGAACACCCCGAGTCCCCCGAGCACCCCGCCGGACCCGCGCGCGACAGCGACCCGTTCACGCGTCTGGCACACGAATTGGCCGTCGCCCAGCACGCCTCGGAGACGGCAGTGGTCGAGATCGCCGGACTACGCTACGCCCGTCCCTCCGAGCAACAGGTCGAGGTATTCGTCAACGTCGCACGTCGGATGCAGTCCCTCGTCCACCGGGAGATCACTCTGCTCGACGAGCTGGAGTCCCAGGTCGAGGATCCGGACCTGCTCAAGGGCCTCTTCACCATCGACCACCTGGCCACGCGGATGCGGCGCCAGTCCGAAAGCCTCGCGGTCCTCGGAGGTGCGGCGTCGCGGCGCAAGTGGAGCAAACCGGTCTCGCTCTACGAAGTCCTCCGCTCGGCCGTGGCCGAGGTCGAGCACTATTCCCGGGTCAAGGTGGTGCCGCCGGTCACGGGCACCCTAAACGGCAGCGCCGTCGTCGACGTCATCCACCTGGTCGCCGAGCTGATCGAGAACGCCACCAAATTCTCGCCACCCCATGCGCAGATCATGCTCCGAGCCGAGAGTGTGCCCGCCGGTGTGGCCATCGACATCGAGGACCGCGGACTTGGCATGCAGTCCGCCGACATCCACCGGATGAACAGTCTGCTCTCCGACCCGGGCCAGATCGACATCGGGGAACTGCTCCGCGACGGTCGTATCGGTCTGTACGTCGTCTCGGCCCTCGCCCGTAAGCACAGTGTGCGGGTCGAGCTACAGAGGAACGTCTTCGGCGGGACCCAGGCCATCGTTCTCCTGCCGAACGGTCTGGTCGGCTCGGAGAACCAGAAGCGCGGCGCCGGGCCCTTGGAGCACGCCTCCGCCGGACCCGAACCGGTGCCGACGGTCGCCTCCGTCTCAGCAGGGCAGACCTCCGCGGTGAACGGGCCCACGACGCAGGTCCCGGCCCGCCCGTTCCCGGGGCCCTCTCCGGTCACCACCCCGTCGCCTGTCCGTGAGCCCGCTCCGGTTGATGCCGGTCACGGGTACGGAGACCAGGGGTCGGGCACGGACACCCGGTACCCGATGGACCGCCGCGCCGAGCCAGCCCGTGCTCCCTTCGAGCCTGCCCAGCCGCCACGTCCGGGCCGCTCGCCGCGGGCGCGGGACAACGGCACCGAACGCACCGGACCGGACCCCGATCCGACACCCAGCCCGCCAGCCCCCACACCGCCGCCCCAAGGAAAGCAACCCGCCGACGTGCGACCGCCGCTGCCCGAACGCCAGGTGCAGACACACCTCGCGCCCGAGCTTTGCGAAGAACGCACGCCCGGGCACCGAGAGACCGGCGGCGACCACACGCCCGATCTCATGTCCGCGTTCCAGTCGGGCTTCAAGCGGGCCGAGGCGGAGAACGCCAACGACCCGCTGAACCGCAACGACAGCAACAGCTGACCTACCAGCACCCGCGCGAAAGAGAGACCATTCATCATGGTGAGTGCCGCACACCCGGGTCAGGAGTCTGACCTCAGCTGGCTTCTCAGCAACCTCGTCGAAAGGGTTCCGCATACGCGAAGCGTCGTCCTGCTGTCCTCCGACGGACTCAAGAGGGCGGTGTCCGGCCTCGACGTCGAGAGCGCGGAACAACTGGCGGCCATCGCTTCCGGACTGTTCTCCCTCGCCCGCGGCACCGGGCTCAAGTTCGGCCGGAGCGAAGTGGTCCGCCAGGTGGTCGTGGAACTGGACGACACGCTACTTTTCGTCTCCTCAGCCGGCTCCGGTTCGGTCCTCGCCGTCCTCGCCGGGCGCGAGGCAGACGTCGGCGTCCTCGGATACGAGATGTCCCAGCTCATCAACAGCGTCCGGCCCTTCCTCGCGACCCCGACCCGGTCGACCGACTATCGGGCCCGATGGACATGACTTCGTCCGAAGACGACATCTGGATCGACGAGAAGGCAGGGCGCCTGGTCCGCCCGTACACGGTGAGCAACGGACGTACCAATCCCACCAACAGGCTGGACCTGCTGTCCATGGTGATGGCCACCGGGCAGGTCACCCGGAGCCAGCTGGAGCCGGACCACGCCCAGGCCCTGTACCTGTGCCCCGGTCCGACTCCGGTGGTTGAAGTGGCCGCTCACCTCCGACTGCCCTCGGCCGTCACCAAGATCCTCCTCTCCGATCTGATCGACTGCGGGGCGGCGACCACCCACGCGCCACGGCCCGCCGCCGACCCGACCGACCGATCCGTATTGGAAGCACTGCTGCATGGCCTACAACAACGACTCTGAACCGTTTCCCACAGCGGTCAAGATTCTGATCGCGGGTGGCTTCGGCGTCGGCAAGACCACCTTCATCGGCTCGGTCAGCGAGATCGAACCCCTAAGGACCGAGGAGATCATCACCTCGGCGAGTGTCGGCACCGACGACCTCGGCGGAGTCGAGGAGAAGTCCACCACCACAGTGGCCTTCGACTTCGGGCGGGTCACCTTCTCCTCCCAACACGTGCTCTACCTGTTCGGTACGCCCGGCCAGGAGCGCTTCTGGTTCATGTGGGACGAGCTCTGCGAGGGCGCGCTGGGTGCGGTCGTCCTGGCGGATCCGCGCCGCCTTGAGGCCTCCTTCGCGGCCGTGGACTTCTTCGAGCGCCGCGGTATCCACTTCCTCGTCGCCATCAACCAGTTCGAAGGCGCGTTTCGCTACGAGCCCGAGGAGGTGCGAGCCGCCCTCAAGCTCGGCTCCCGGGTTCCGGTCACGGTTTGCGACGCGCGGTACAGCCACGCCGCGACGTCCGTACTCGTGTCCCTCGTGCAGTCTTTGCTCGCCGCCAGTTCCACCCCGACCACGTAGTCCGCTCGAAGAACCCCGGAGTTGGAGCACGCCTTGACCGATCACACCGAAGAACACCTACTCACCCCGAAGGACGAGGAAGTCCCCCAGCGCATGGCGCGACTGCAAGAACTGCGGCTCGGGGACGGCCCCGACCCGGAGTTCGACGATTTCGCCCGCGAGCTGGCTCAGAGCTCCGGCGCCCCGTTCGCGATGGTCAACTTCATCGACGAGGACCGCCAGTACTTCGCGGGCCTGTACGTTGCCGGAAACCCGACGAACGGTTCCGGCACGGGCGGGAAGCCCTCAGAGGCCTCGGAACCCGACCGGGTCATGGACCGCGACCACGGCTACTGCCCGCACGTGGTGGCCCGGCGCCTGCCGCTGGTCCTCGACGACGTCTGCGACTACCCCCGGTTCGCCGGCAACCCGGTGGTCGACGAGATCGGCATCCGCTCCTACATCGGCGCTCCGATCATCGACCGCACAGGGACGACCCTCGGCACGATCTGCATCGTCGACCGCGAACAACGCCCCTGGGGACGTCCGGGGCTGCAGTTCATCAAGGAGAAGGCCGCCGAGCTGACGGAACTCATCCACCGGCGTGAGGACCAGTACGCCCGGGCCGCTCCCTCCCCGGATGCGCACCGACCGCTCTGACCCGCGGCAGTGGGGGCGCAACACCGACCCGCCACAGGGGCCCCGATCCCGGCAGCTTGGGTTCTAGTGCAGCGATTCATAAGTCCTTCGACTGTGTGATGGTTACCTTCCGTGATCGTCAGGCGGCCTGGAGGTAGGTGTCCTGGCGTGCCCGCTCGTGCTGATGGCGGGCCAGGTAACGAGCGTGCTC